>JAYEKE010000048.1:0-27326 GCA_034660915.1 Pseudomonadota bacterium | reverse complement strand
AGATGGAGGTTAATGATTGGGCAGTTAAGGCGATGGTGGTATTCTTCAGGCTCTCAATTGGATTTTTGCTCAGCAGCAGGACACTGCGAACTTCTCTCGTTGAGGCAATTGAGATCCGGGGTAGAATGAAATAATGTTCAGGTCTCAGGGCATATTCAATTGAGGATGAAGGACTGATATCAATGTGGCCTTCAGCCAGCAGCTGGTTTAACTGGGCCGGATTGCCCTGAATATATCGGTAGCCGTTTGCCGGAAATTCTTTCTTGAGCAGGGAAAATAATGGCAGACAGTTGAGAAAGCTGATTTCACCTATCGACAGGAAAGACATTTTTTAATGCTCCTAGGGAGGCTGTCCGAGAATAGAAATTTTTTCTCAGGTCGAGGCATTTTTTGAAAACAAGCGCAGGCATATAGCTAATATTCTGAGCATTGTTTTCAAAAAATAACGAAGAGATGGGGGAAAAGAGCATTCGCGGACAGCCTCCTAATCTAAAAACATCAATTTTGGGTCCACCATCTGATCACCTTTTGTGGCTGGCCACCGGGAAACCTGTTTATGCCAGAAGCCGATGGTTTTCCCCAGCTCTTGCGGATATTCCCGGCCGAGTTGGATGAAAAAGAAGAGTGATGCATAAAAATTCTGGCGTTTTTTCAGCTTTTTTATTCGCTTGTCTCCGGAGCAGAGACGGAATATACCGATCATTATTTCCCTTACCCGGTGACGCTGGTAACGGGGTAAATGCAGACAGTCATTCAATGGCTGGAGCAGCAGTTCAACTGCTTCATGTACCCGGTGCAGGGGAGGTGCCGGACTAATCCCACAGCGGTTAATCACTTCCGGGAGCAACAGTGATGTAACAATCAGGGATTCCAGCTGTTGTTCGTTTGTCGCCGGTGAAAAAAACTCTTCCATTTTTTGCATCAATTGCCTGGTTTGCGGCAGCATGGTTGCTGTAGGATAGGGAAGCCAGGAGGAAATGATTCCAAATTTTGCTGCCAGGCCCACCATGGCTGATGTGGTTCCTTTGGTGTAAAGACCACGTAGCTCTTCGTGCAGGCGACTGGGTGAAACTTCTTTAAGCAATGGAGCATGAAACTGCATGGCTTTCAAGGTTTGTTCTTCCAGGGTAAATCCCAGTCGGCAGGAAAATTCCATTGCCCGCAAAATACGTACCGGGTCTTCCAGCAGCCGTTCATAGGGATCGCCAATAATTCTGACAATGCCATCTCCAAGGTCTCCCAGCCCGCCAAGGTAATCAATAACTTTGAATCTATCCAGTGAGTAAAAAAGCGCATTGATGGTAAAATCTCGCCGCTGTACATCTTCGGCCGGGGTACCGTAGGTGTTGTTCGCCATGGTCGGTTTGGCGGTTACCAGCTCCAGGTTTTTTTCATCAATTATTAATTTTTTACGGAAGGTGGCAACTTCGATAATTTGTTGTCGGCCGGTTATGCGATCGGTAAAAAAGATGTGGGCAAGGCGGAAACGACGACCAATAATTCTTGAATTGCGAAATAATTTTTTGATTTGCGCTGGCTTGGCATCGGTGACAATATCAAAATCCGCCGGCTGTCGTCCAAGGAGCAAATCTCTAACCGCTCCACCAACCAGGTAGGCCAGATACCCGTGGTCTTTCAGTCGGTACATGATTTTTAACACATTGCGATCAATCTTTTTTCGGGAAATGGGGTGGTCGGCACGGGAGATAATTAAAGGAGTTGGTTCTTCTGGTTGTGATGTATGGGGTAGTGGTCTGTACATGATTTGGTTATGGAGGTAAAATACCAGACAATGGTGATTTTAAATATAAACGTGGGGCTCATCTACCACCGTTTCTCTGGGGTGTCAAGTTGCCATCAGAATATGGGGCATAAAACCTGCTTGTTCAGGTGCAAGGGCAGGTATTTTTTGCCGGATGAGTGTTGATGAAAAAAACAGCTGGAGAATAAGGGGTGATATAGCGAAAAGTTCTCAATAAATTATGCATTGCTGTCGATAACTTTAGTGATCATCATGGGCTTTTATGTGCCTTTTTTTTACAATAGTTGGAGGCAGAAACTGATACCATGTCAGGAGTTGATAAAAATAATCGCTATCGTCGGATCATCGATGCCATCAATGATGGTATCTATCTGATTGATGCAAGCTTTACCGTAACGGCTATCAACCAGGCGGAAGCGGCATATTTTAATGCCCATCCCCGTGAGATTGTGGGGAAAAAATGTTATGAGGTTTTCCGCAACCGTCGCGAGGTCTGTCCGGACTGTCTGGTGAAACTTTGTCTGTTTGATCGCCAGCAGCGCCATCGGTTGAGGGTTGAAGAGCGAAAAAAAGGCCGACGATATGTAAATATATTTTATCATCCCATTCTTGATCCCGGGACATCACGTTGCCAGGAAGTGGTGGTTACTATTCAGGATGTTTCGGAAAGGGTGGTTTTGGAAGAACAGGCCTCCCAGTCAGAAAAAATGGCGACTCTGGGACGGATGGCGGCCGGGGTTGCCCATGACCTTAATAACTTTCTTGCGTCTATTTATGGCATTATTCAGTTGCAGCAAATGATGAAAAAGAAAGGATTGCAGAATCTTGAAAAAGAGGAAAGACTTTCCCAGCAGCTGATGAAGCAAGTAGAAGCCTTAAATCTTCTGGCGAAGAATCTGCTGCTTTTCTCCCATCCTGAACACGAAGAGAAGTTTCCGCTGCCATTTAACCAGATTATTATGGATGCTCTTTCATTCAGCCGTTATGAACTGGAGCGTGATCAGGTGATGATTGAATGTCAGTTGGAGGAAACGCTGCCGATGATACCGGTGATGAAAACCCAGATACAACATATCATGCTTAGCCTGATGATGAATGCCGCTGAAGCTGTTCGGATAAAGAAGAGAGAAAATGTTGATGATTTTTCCGGCAAAATAATTATCCGCACAGCAATGCTTGATTCCCATCATGTGGCGACAGAAATTATTGATAATGGTTGTGGCATTCCTGAACAGATTCAGGATAAAATATTTGAGCCCTTTTTTTCTACTAAAAATGGTGATTGTGCTTCAGTTAAAGGTACCGGTTTGGGTTTGACAACTGTCAAGGCTATTGTTGATAAACACGGAGGGCGATTGGAGTGGAAAAGCCGGGTGAATGAGGGCAGTACATTTACGGTTGTGTTGCCGGCTGGCAAAGTTGGCATTTAATCGGGAAGCCAGGAAGGTATTTATATGGATACGGATCTGATCAGGGAATATAAGTTATTATCCAAGTTGCTGTTAAGCGGGCTGAATTCCTCTTATGCGGCGGATCAAACAGCAGGTAAAACCATGAAGGCGTTGTTGACAGCCCTGGAAACTGCTGGTTCAGCCAGGCAAATCAAGGATTTGCACAGTCAGATCAAAGAAGTGCTGATGAAAGAATCCCCCCGGAGTGTTGCCGTACTGGAGCAGCAAGTTTCCTCCTTAAAGGGTGAGATAATGTCTCAGTCCGGTAAAGAAACGGAATTGACCGGTGCGCTGGAGGGAATGAAATCTCTGGTTGCCCTTTCCCTGCGGGAAGTGGAAAGCATGTCGGATCAGGACGAAAAATTACGTGGTCTATTTGAAGAAACCAGGACAAAACTTGAGGGTTTGTCAACGCTTGAAGATCTGGATGATTTCAGTCGGCAGTTGAAAAATCTCTTCTTTCAGAAAACCCTGATTCAGGGAGTTATTGAACAGGAGCGGGATGAACTGAAGAATATCATCCTGATTATGGCCGGTACTTTGACTTCGTTTCTGGATATTGGCGGTGAATTTGACAGCAATCTGGACAGTTATGCCAAACAACTGCAGGTGGTTAAGGATATTCACGAGATTCAAAAGGTCCGTGACTTACTGCTGAAGGAAACCATGTCATTAAAGGGACATACTGCTAGGATGATCAAAGAGGTTCAGCAGGCAAATCAGCGGGTTGAGTCTGCCAATCAGAAGATTGAAAAACTTAAACAACAGATGGAAAAAATCAAACAGAAAGTCAGTATTGATCCCTTGACCAGGGTTGACAATCGCCGGGCTTTTGATGCCAGGATCAAACAGGAATTTGCCAGCTTTAAACGGTATGGCCGTAAGGGCTCAATGATCATGATAGATATCGATCATTTTAAAATGGTGAACGATACCTATGGGCACCGAACCGGGGATGGGGTTTTGCGGGTGGTCGCCGGGATTATTAAAAAAGAGATTCGAGATATCGATTCCGTGGCCCGTTATGGTGGGGAGGAGTTTGCCGTAATCCTGCCCCATACCGTTTTATCCCCGGCGTTAGAAGTAGCTGAGAGGCTGCGGGTCAAGGTCGAAGAAAGTCGTTTTTCCTATAAGGGAAAACAATTTTCGGTGACCATCAGTCTTGGGGTTGGGGAAATTCAGGAAGATGATACGCTGGAGTCATTTATTCAGCGTGTTGACGCGGCTTTGTATGCCGCCAAAAATGCTGGTCGCAATCAGGTGAAAGAGAGCGTTGCCTGATCCAGATATTGCAAACCTAAATCGAGTGATTTTTGAGCTAATAAGCCACCGGGGGACTGGTTCCCGCTCATTCTAGCCGGCCGTCCATGGCCGGCTTGTGAGGACACCGCTAAAGCAATGTCCCCGATTGTCCGCCGAGAATCACCGTCCTGGTGATTCTTTCGGCGCCCAATACCGCTAAGAACCAGCCTCCCCGGTGGTTTCAGACTGTTTAACTCGCTTGAGTTGGGGCAAAGTTAGAGGGTTTTTATCATCGCAATCTCATCGCAGTTCGGGAACTTGACGCACTGCAAACAATCCTTCCATATTTTATGCGGCAGTAGGCTTTTATCAATCTTCTGGTAGCCAAGTTTTGAAAAAAATGACTCCTGGTAGGTAAGGGTAAAGGCCTTTTGCAATCCCAGTCGTCTGGCTTCAGTTTCACAATGGTTGACCAGCCGGCTGCCGATTCCTTTCTTTGTGTGTTCAGGTATGACTGCCAGTGAGCGGATTTCCCCTAAATCTTCCCAACAGACATGAAGCGCCGATGCTCCGATAATTTCCTTCTCTTCTTTGTAGATGATGAAATCTCTTACATTTTCATAAAGATCGCTCAAGGCACGGGGTAGAAGCAGCCCCTGGTTGGCATAATATTCGAGGATTTTCTGAATTCGGGGAACGTCTTTGATAGTTGCGAGTTGTAGCATAATAGGCCAAAGGCTAGAGGTTAAAGGTTAAAGGCTAAAGGATACACGGGATCGGGGACAGTACTTTAGTGCTGTCCCCATGCGAAGCAGGGCGAAGCAAAAGTGCAAATCTGTCCCGTGAGAGGGCGAAGCTAAAGGTCAAAGGCTAAAGGCCAAAGGCTAAAGGTTAATTGTAACTCAACTTTCTGACTTGCATTGCCAGGGACATATTAGCAGGATGTTCGGGTGTGGCTCATAGCGGTATTGGCCGCCGAACGAATCACACGATGTGATTCACGGCGGACAATCGGGGACATTGCTTTAGCGCGCCTCACAAGCCGGCCTGTCTGCGTGCGGCACGCACAGGCAGGCCATGGACGGCCGGCGAGAATGAGCGAGAGCCATGCCGGAACATCCCTGGAAATTTCTTTCAGCTGTTTATAGAACAATTCAGAAAGTTGAGTTATAACCAACTGTAATGATTGATGGTTACTGGGTTTCCCTTTTCTTTTCTGTCGCCTGCTGGACCAGTTCCCGGGCATGATTCCGGGTAATTTCACTGATTATTTCACCGGCTCCCATCCTGGCCAATTCATCTATCCGGGCCTCAGTATTTTCATGATCAAGTTGTTTAACCGTGATGAGGGAATGAGCGTCGGCCAGCTGTTTTTTGATGATCAGATGATGGTCACACCAGGCGGCAACCTGCGGCAGGTGAGTGATGGCGATAACTTGATGGTTACTGGCGATACTGGCCAGCTTATGGCCCACGGATTCAGCAGCGGCGCCGCCGATGCCGGTATCAGCTTCATCAAAGATCAGAGTGGGAATAATATCCCTGGCTGCTGCTGTCGTTTTCAGTGCCAGCATAAAACGGGATAACTCCCCACCGGAAATAACCTGGTGCAGGGGAGCTGGTTTCTCACCGGGATTGGTGCTGATCAGGAAGGTAACCTTATCTTTTCCTTTGGCGTTATAATCCTGTTCTTTGATGGCTACCTGAAAATGGGAATGCTGGAGTTTTAAATCGCTCAGATGGGTCATGACCGCCTCTTCCAGTTTTTCCGCCTGTGCTTGCCGGGCCCGGGAAAGTTCTGCTGCCAGTGCCTCCATCTCCCCCTGTTTTTTCACGCAGAGTTCTTCCAACTCCTGCTGTTTTATTTCATGATTTTTCCAATCGGCCAATTGTTGCCGAAACTCATCTTTCAGGGTGAAAAGGTCAGCGTAGGAACAGCTGAACTTTCTTTTGAGCTGTTCTATCTCGGCGAGTCTGAGGTTGTTTTCTTCAATGGTTTGTGGATCTATTTCAATGCCGGTCAGATAATTGCTCACCGTTTCTCGAAGATCTTGCAAGATTTCCATTGCCTGGATTAATTGCTGACCATTAACACTGAAACTGTCATCCAGACGATGAAGATTTTCCATCAGATCAGTAAGTTGATAACAGCTGTCGATGATTGATTGCTTGCCGGAATAGAGGACTTGTTCAGATCGGGTAGCAATCTCCAGCAGTTTTTCCCGCTGAAAGTAGCGCTGCTGCAGTTTCAAAAGTTCACTTTCTTCATCAACCGTCAAGCGGGCTTGATCAAGGGTGTCCAGCTGGTGATCCAGATAATCGATTTCATCTCTGGCCTCTTGTACCTTCTGTTTCCACTCCAGCAACTGGTTCCGGGCTGTTACTAAGGTTGTGTAGGCTTGTTCATGGCGTTGCCGTAAAGTTCCTAGATTTCCATATAAATCCAGAAAATCAAGGTGCTTCTGGGGGTGCAGCAGGGATTGCTGGTGATGCTGACTGGCGATTTCCACCAGCTTTCCACCGAAGAAGGTCAGGGTATTATTAGTAGCCGGTTGATCATTGATAAATGCCCGATTCTGCAGCCGGTCATTTTTTAAGCTGATTATCCTTTTCAGAAAAAGATCTTCGTTATCAAGGGGGAAGCCATACTCTGTCAGATCGTCCTGTAATTCAGGAAACTCGGTCAGGCAGAAGGAGGCACTGAGGCTGATTTTTTTTGCCGGATCAGCAAACATTTCCCGGGTGGGTTTGCCCCCCAGCAGGGTGGTCAGCGCACTGATGACAATGGATTTTCCGGCTCCGGTTTCACCGGTTATGACGGTCATCCGCGGTTCGAATTCGACTTCCAGTAAATCAATAAGCTTAAAATTGCTGATGGTCAGCGATTTAAGCATAACGTTCACCCCATTTGAGTTTTGTCCGCAGGACCTCAAAATAGGTTTTGGTCGGGGAGGTGATCAGTGCGATAGAGTAATCAGCTCTGGTTACGGATATCCGGTCGTATTGTTGCAGGTCAAAACCAATCTGACCATCCAGGGTAAGTGACACATCACCGCCTTCCGAAGCCAGAACCGTTTCAATCCTGGCTTCAGGTGGTATTAGTAACGGGCGGTTGGTTAACATATGGGGACAAATGGGGGAAACGATAATGCTGTCCAGGGTGGGGTAGACAATCGGACCGCCGGCGGAGAGGGAATAAGCGGTTGATCCGGTGGGGGTTGATATAATCAGTCCATCGGCCTTGAATGTGGTCAGATATCCCTGGTCAATGGTTGTTTCCAGCTCAATGATTCTGGCCAGGGCACCTTTATTGATAACCAGGTCATTGAGAACCGCATAGGAGGTAATGATTTCCTGCCGGCGATAGACCTGGGCAATCAGCATCATGCGTTTGCTGACCTTAAAGCGGTTTTTGAGGATATCAGCCATCACCGTATACAACTCATCCAGGCTGATAGCAGTCAAAAATCCCAGGCTGCCGAGATTAACCCCCAGTATGGGGACTTCATGCTTGTTGACCAGACGGGCAACACTCAGCAGGGTTCCATCCCCTCCCAAAACGACAATTACATCCGCAACTCGGGGAATCTCCGGCTTTTCCATGGCCTGGCTGCCGGGGATGGCCTGGGCCAGTTCTTCACTGAAAACGGTTCTGATTTCCCGTTTATGCAGCCAGGATACCAGCTTGACACCGACTTCTAATGCCTTTGTATTATTGTGTTTAATAACAATTCCGATGGTCTGCATGGGAATTCATTAACATAGGGGAAAAAGGGTGTAAAGAGGAAAGTGGAGGGTTTAACGGGTGGTAATCTTCTTGTCTACCGGATCAAGCCAGAAAGCTATCGGACCGCTTAACGGCTTGTCAACCTGGTAGGTTTCATGACCAATTTTGATCAGGACCCCCGGGTATACCTGCCGGTGGACTGTTATTCTGGCTTGGCGGGCTGCTGCCGATTTTTCTTCCAGCTCGGTTTTTTTCTTTTTCAGCAGAGTAATTTGGCTGTCAATTTTATGGTATTCGTTGATTAATTCCGCGGCTTCTTCCTGCCGTTCAGCCGGCAGCATGGATGGGTCTTTTTTCATAATGACCGGCAAGCTGACAAGGTCAACAATTTCAATGGAACGTTCAATCATTGGTTCCATGACCCGGTCTATCTTCTGCAGACGTTCACGGATGAAAATGTCATTTCCCACTTCGACAGTTGTACGGCTGCTTCCTTCTGATCCCAGTTCGCCGGTTTCAATCCCTGAAAAAGCTGAGATGGAACATTCACCGGTAATCTTGCCGGCACAGCGGATGGATCCTCCGGCCACGAGGGTGCTGTTGATTACATGTTTCTCAACCACGATACTGCCTTTGGCCTGGCAACTTCCCAGGCTGGCGATATATTCTGATTTGATATTTCCAAGCACGGTAATGGAAGATTTTTCGCTGCCGATGATGCCGGTACCAACTACCAGGTCGCCCTTGGCTTTAACGCTGCCGCCATCTATCAATTTATCAATGAAAACATCACTGTTGGAAATGGCGGCAAAGCCGCTGAGCAGATTGCCGGTGACATGGATGGGTCCCTGGTATTTAATGTGACCGGTATTGAGATCCACATTGCCATCAACTGTAAACATGTTTTCTATGACCAGGTCACTACCCTGTAAATCAGCTTGGCCGTCAGCCTGGGCCAGGTAGTGTAAATGGCCTTCATCCGTGGTTTCCAACTTGACATTTTTCCCGGCATTGATTTTTTTTAATGGTTCTAAAGCTTCGGCCTCAGTGATTGTTCCATCAACTTGGAGGCCGGAAATTCCTGCTTTTCCAGGAATTATTTCCAGCAGCATGGTGCCGGATTTAGTGAAATTGACCATTCCCCGGTCACGGTAATCAATTTTGCCTGATTCAAGTACCTGCCCGATGGATTTCCTGGTGGAAAACTTAAACTGGTAGTTGGGCTGAATGGTTGCTGTGAGCGGGGTTCCATGGGCCACTATTCCTTTGATCGGCTGACCGGGATTAGCTTTTGCCTGCTGACAGAAAACTTCAATGGCCTGATCATCAATACCGGCAGTGACCTGATGATCCGTGAGGGCAGAGCGGATTTCATCAACGGTGGGAGGGGCACCGTCAGATTCAAAAATGATTTCAATGGATGCTTTTAATCGATCATCGCTTGTCTGGACCTGGATCATATGATGAAATCCTCAGTAAAAGAATTATATTTTTCTATCGGCAGAATATCTTCACTTCTTTAAAAGTTTGTCCGAGGATGGTTGGGGACAGTTTAAAAACTGTCCCCCCATTATAAAATTGACATATTTGGCTTGCTTTGCTATAAAGTGCTCCAGAGAACTACCGATATATTAATATATAAGGAACTATTCAGCATATCACTATAAACCGGCTTTTTCCTTCAGGGGACAGATTTTATTTTTCTCATCTGGAGGACATATAATTTTTGCTTCCATCATCAGGTTTATAAATCCAACTGAATAAACCATAGAGAAAAATTTAATCTGTCTCCCGGTCTTGGAGCTGAATAGTTACATATATAATATAGCCTTACTGAATTCTATGAATAAAACTGAGAAATATACCTTGATCCTGTTGCGGGACGGTAATCAATATCCCCGGCGAATAGCCATTTCCAGAAAATGGCTGCGGCGCCTCTTCCTGCTTTTTGTTCCACCTGTTCTGGCTTTGTTTGTTGGGGCGGTGGTGTCGATATTTCTCTATGCCAGCAATTTAGATAGTATTAATGGCCATGAAAAATTAGTGCAGCAGGAAGCGGAAATGAAGGCGCAGATCGGTTTTTTTGCCTCTCGGATTGATAATCTTACGGACCAATTGACCCGGATTAAGGAGAGCAATGTAAAAATCAAGGTTCTGGCTAACTTGAACGTGCATTCGGGAAGTAGTGTCCGACAGGGTCTCGGGGGGCCTGATCCAGCGGCTGCCGCCTTGACGACAGACAGTCTGGATGCAGCCAGAAGCCAGGCCATTGAAAATATGCACCGGGATATTCAGGTGCTGGAGCTGCGGTTGGTTGATGAACAGCAGCAAAGTAATCTGCTCCAGGATTATCTGGAGGAGCAGAAGGCGGTACTCAATTTCACTCCTTCGATCAGACCGGTTAGGGGTTGGATCAGCTCCGGGTTTGGTTATCGACGTTCACCTTTTACCGGCAAGCGGGAATTTCACCATGGGCTTGATATCGTTAATCGTAAAGGGAGTCCAGTAGTGGTGACTGCCGATGGACGGGTTAAGTTTGCCGGCCATAATGGCGGTTATGGTAACCTGGTTGTAGTTGATCATGGCATGGGGGTGGAAACTAAGTATGGTCACTTGTTTCGTATAGAAGTCAAGGTTGGCGATAAAGTCATCAGGGGACAGGAAATAGGTGCCTTGGGGAATACCGGGCGCAGCACCGGTCCCCATCTTCATTATGAGGTTGTGGTAAATAAACATGCTGTGAATCCACATCAGTATTTTATTGATTGAATAAGCTAAAACCGCAATCTTCTTCCTTTTGATATCCTTCCTGGTTTCGCCCTTTTTCGCGGGGGCAAAACTGATTGTCAGTTTCCCATCCCGGTAGAGTTCTGAGTTTTCACGATAATCTGAGATGTAAAAAAACATTGTTGATTGTATGCATCATTTTCCCTTGAAGAGGAATTTCATATGTTTGGAATTGTAAAAAAAGTTATTGGCAGCAAGAATGATCGGGAGTTGAAAAAGTTAAATCCCTTGATTCAACAGATCAATAAGCTGGAATCAGAGATTAAAAAACTTACCGATGAACAATTGCGGGCAAAAACCGATATTTTCCGTCAACAGCTGCAGGAGGGCAGATCCCTGGACGATCTTCTGCCGGAGGCTTTTGCCGTTGTTCGAGAGGCTTCTGTCCGAACCTTGAAAATGCGTCATTTTGATGTTCAGCTAATGGGTGGAATTGTTCTGCACCAGGGGAAAATAGCTGAAATGAAAACCGGTGAGGGTAAAACCCTGGCGGCAACTATGCCTCTCTATCTCAATGCCCTTGAAGGTAAAGGTGCTCATGTAATAACAGTTAATGATTACCTTGCCCGTCGCGATGCCGAATGGATGGGAACTATTTACCGGTTTTTAGGACTTTCTGTGGGGGTTATTCTGCATGGGATGGATGATCAGCAGCGTCAGGTAGCATATGGTTGTGATATTGCCTATGGTACCAATAATGAGTTTGGTTTTGATTACCTTCGTGACAACATGAAATTTCAGTTGGAAGATTATGCCCAGCGGGAGTTGAATTTTGCTATTGTCGATGAGGTGGACAGTATTTTGGTTGATGAGGCCAGGACTCCCTTGATTATCTCCGGGCCGACCGAAGATCTTACGGATAAGTATTATTTGATTGATAAAGTTATACCACGGTTAAACAAGGAAACTGACTATGAGATTGAAGAGAAGACTAAAACGGTTGTACTCAGCGACCAGGGGGTTGCCAGGATTGAGGAACTGCTGAAAATTAATAATCTTTTTGAACCTTCCCAGATGGAAACCCTGCATCATGTTAATCAGGCCCTCAAGGCACATGTTTTGTTTAAGCGGGATGTGGATTATGTGGTGAAAGACAATCAGGTGATGATTGTTGATGAATTTACCGGCCGTCTGATGCCTGGAAGGCGTTACAGTGACGGCCTTCATCAGGCTTTGGAAGCCAAAGAAGGTGTGAAAATAGAAAGTGAAAACCAGACCCTGGCTTCAGTAACCTTCCAGAACTTTTTCCGCATGTACAATAAACTTGCTGGAATGACCGGGACAGCGGATACGGAAGCGGTGGAATTCAAGCAGATTTACAATCTTGATGTCATGGTTATTCCCACCAATATGCCGATGATCAGGATTGATAATCCGGATGTGATCTATAAAACCAAAACGGAGAAATACCGGGCGGTGGTTAGGGAGATCATCGAGCGCCACCAAAAAGGTCAGCCGATGCTGGTGGGAACCATCTCCATTGATGATTCTGAAAAATTGAGTCGGATGCTGACGAAGAAAGGTGTTCGCCATGAAGTCCTCAACGCCAAGTTCCACGAGAAGGAAGCAGAAATTGTGGCCCAGGCGGGTCGAAAAGGTGCTTTGACTATCGCGACTAATATGGCCGGGCGGGGAACTGATATTGTTTTGGGTGGTAATGCTGAAATGCTGGCAAAGAAAAAAATAAAGGAGGATATGCCGGCGGAAGAACAGGAGCGGATATTAAACGAACTCCAAGCCCAGTGTCAGGGTGAACGGGAGGAAGTCCTGGCTGCGGGTGGACTGCATATTCTGGGGACGGAACGTCATGAAAGCCGGCGGATTGACAACCAGCTTCGGGGTCGTTCTGGCCGTCAGGGTGATCCTGGATCCACCCGTTTTTATCTGGCTCTTGACGATGATCTGATGCGTATTTTTGGTTCCGAGCGGATTGCCAAGGTCATGGATACGTTGGGTATTGAGGAAGATGAACCAATTGAGCATGGGATGATCTCCAAGGCGATTGAAAATGCCCAGCGTCGGGTTGAAGGTCACAACTTTGATATTCGGAAACAGCTGTTGGAGTATGATGATGTCATGAATAAGCAGCGGGAGACTATCTATGCCTTGCGGCGGGATATCCTGGGTCAGAATAATCTTCGTGAACTGGCGCTTGATTATGTGGATGAAGTGGCAACCGAGCTTATCGAACGGCTGGTAAGCGAAAAAGAGCCTTTGCCGGAATGGGATTATGAAGCTTTGAACGCCGGATTCAGTCAGGATTTTGGTCTTGCTGTCGATTTCGCTGACGATCCCGCGGTTCAAGAGGTTTCAAGTCGTGAATCATTTATTGAACTTTTTCTTCAGCGTTTGCACCATTATTATGAACAGCGGGAGCAGGAAATTGGCGTTGAGACCATGCGCCAGCTGGAGAAAATCGTTTTGCTGCATACTCTGGATACATTGTGGAAAGAGCACCTCTATAGCATAGATCAGTTGAAGGAAGGCATTGGCCTGCGGGGATATGGTCAGAAGGATCCGCTGCGCGAATATCAGCGTGAAGGCTACGACATGTTTATTGATATGCTGGCTCGGGTGAAAGAGGATGCGGTTATCCAGCTTTGCCATATCCGGGTAACCCGGGATGAAGAGGTAGAAGAGCTTGACCGGCAGTCAAAGAAGCAGACGGGTATGGTCTTGGGCCGGGGTGAAGGGGGCAGTGAGTCAGGGAAACGGCAACCGGTGAAGAATAAAGAGGCGAAAGTTGGTCGCAATGATCCTTGTCCCTGTGGCAGTGGCAAAAAATATAAACGCTGTTGTGGACGATGATATATACGGTATAAGGTATGAGGTGCAAGGTATAAGGTTTACGGTTTAAGGTACAAGGTATAAATGTGCAAGGAATTGTTGTTCGGCTAAGGATTTTACATTCAAGTAAACTCGGGACTGTCCCCAGCTTCACCGGGGGCTGTCCCAGATGTTTACCATGCGGGAGATAATGGAAAAGGTTATGAGCTGTCCCGGGTATCGTTTCGCCGCCCTTCACTGCGGCCTGAAAAAAGAAGATCAACTCGATCTGGCTCTCATTGTTTCCGAGGTGCCGGCGACGGCCGCGGCGGTTTTTACCACCAATAAATTTCCGGCAGCGCCGGTTATTTATGGCCGGCTGCAACTTGCTGCGGCGATGCCAATCAGTGTTGTGCTGGTTAACAGTGGTAATGCCAATGCCTGTACCGGTGATCAGGGGGTGGCTCATGTCAAAGAGCTGGCAAAAGGCCTTTCATCCGTCCTTGCTGTTCCTGAAGAAGAGGTTTTCATCTCCTCAACCGGTGTGATCGGCGAACCCCTGCCGGTGAATATGATTACCGCCGCTCTGCCGCGTTTTCCCGAGCTTCTTTCAGCCTCAAGTCTGGCTGCCGCGGCCGAGGCCATCATGACCACAGATTCACAGCCTAAAACCTGCTCGGTTTCGCTGCCACTTTCAACCGGCGTTGTCCATCTTTGCGGCTTGGCCAAAGGTGCCGGGATGATAGAACCTAATATGGCAACCATGCTGGCATATCTCCTGACTGACGCCAAGATCTCCGGCAGTACGCTGCAAAAACTTTTAGCGCAGGTGGCGGATCGAAGCTTTAACCGGATCAGTGTTGATGGGGATACCAGCACCAATGATACCGTCCTGCTCCTGGCCAACGGCGTGTCTGGTTGTTCCCTGGCTACAGAGGCGGATGCAAAGGTGTTTGCAGCCGGCCTGTACCAGGTTGCCGATGAGCTTTCCCGGATGATCGTCAAAGATGGTGAAGGGGCGACCAAGCTGGTTGAAATCCTGGTCAAGAATGCTCCTGATTGCCAGGCAGCGGAGCAGATCAGTCGGACCATTGCCCATTCCCTGCTGGTGAAAACTGCTTTTTTTGGCGAGGATGCCAATTGGGGGCGGATTGTCGCCGTCCTGGGGTATGCCGGCGTCGACCTGGATCCTGGGCGGGTGGATATCTGGCTGGACCGGATTCAGGTGGTCGCTGGTGGTCAACGGTGTCCTGATTATCAGGAAGGTGATGGTGCCGAAGTGTTCCGACAGGATAGTTTTACCATTACCATTGATCTGCATGCCGGAGATGGTAGTTTTTCCCTGCTGACGGCCGACCTTTCCCATGAGTATATCAGCATCAATGCCGATTATCGGACTTGAGGCTGTTAGCCCTCCATTACTTCCTTTACTTCTCTGTTTTTATCCTTTTTTTCTGAAAACGTCTGACGGCCCGATTGTGTTCTTTCAGGGTGGATGAGAAATGATGGCTGCCGTTGTTGCGGGAGACAAAGTAGAGATAATCAACCGAAGCCGGGAAATTAACCGCCCGCAGAGCACTGGCCCCCGGATTGCAGATGGGCCCTGGCGGCAGGCCACGGTGGCGATAGGTGTTATAAGGTGATGAGTCTTTTAAATCTTTTCTTCGCAGGTTGCCGTCAAATCTTTTTCCCAGTCCGTAGATAACTGTAGGATCACATTGCAGTCGCATGCCTTTTTGCAGCCGGTTGAAAATCACGGCGGCGATGATCGGCATTTCCTCCTCATTTCCCGCCTCTTTCTGGACGATTGATGCCAAGATTACCAATTCATGACGGCTGTAGGATGATGGCTTAGTGACCCTGTCCGAGATTATTTTATACTGGTCAGTAAAAGTTTTGAGCATGAGAGACAGTAACTGCCGGCAGCCGGTATTTCGGCTATAATGGTAGGTACTGGGAAAGAGGTAGCCTTCGCAATTAGGTGCCTCGATTTTCCATGGTTGCATGAATTTCCGGTCGACAACCAAGTGATTGAATTCATTTTTTCCGCAGGCCCGTTCAGCCAGCAAATCACCAATTTCCTCCATGGTAAAACCTTCGGGAATGGTGATCTGGTAGGTTTTTACCTGACCGGTAATCAGTTGTTCGATTATGTCTAGTGGAGTTTCCCCGGTTTGAAATTCATATTCTCCGGCTTGAATCCGGTTGGCAAGACCACGAATCCGGACAATAAGGGAAAATTTCCGGGCGGAAGAAACAAGACCTGATTTCTCAAGCTGTCGGCTGACCTTTTGCAGGGAATCTCCAGGATTTACCAGGAGAATAGTGGTTTTCCGGACACTTGGCCGATGAGCAAAGCGATAAAGTTCGAGGCCTGCGATTGCCATGGCCATGATAATGGTCATGATAACGAGAAGAATAAATTTCACTGCCCTAGAGTTTTTCATCGTATCTTTTTTCGGATCAGAGCGGCCATAGCGGCCATTTCCCGGCTTCCCAGGGCCAGAGAACTGAGAGCATATATCACTCCGCCGGCAGCAATCAAGGCGATTAATTTCCCGGCATCTAGCAACTGATGGCTATAACTGATGGCAAACCAGGGAAGTTTTGTCAGCATTAATAACGATGCGGTCATAATTCCTGATGCCGCCAGTGCCTGTATCAGGGGTTTCATTATTCCCCTGATTTTCACTTGCTGCTGTTTTTTCCTGAATAGAAGGAAGAGGAGAATAAGAAAATTGGCAGCACTTGAGATGGCAGTCGCCAGGGCCAGGCCGATATGCTTGAGCGGGAACATCAATGCCAGGGCAACAATAATATTTATTACTAAGGCGATTCCCCCGACTTTCACTGGTGTAGCGGCATCCTGAAGTGAATAAAATGTCGGCACAATAATACGCAGGGCGGCGTAGGCCCACAATCCGCAGGTGTAGGCAATCAGTGTCTGGGAGACCATGATGGTTGAATGGGCATCGAAATGACCCCGTTGAAAAAGTACATAGATGATGGGTTTGCTTAAGACAATCAGCCCGGCCATGGCCGGCAGGGTGATGAACAACAATCCCCGAATTGCCAGCGAAAAGGTTTGCGAAAAATCAGCCCACTGCTCGCCATGAGCCTGTTTGCTTAACGTTGGCAGGATTGCCGTGCCTAAAGCGACGGCAAAAATACCTAAGGGAAACTGGACCAACCGGTCGGAATAATAGAGAAAAGAAATGCTGCCATCAACCAGAAATGAAGCCAGCAGGGTATTGACAAAGATGGTGATCTGGGTGATGGCCAGGCCCACGAGTGACGGTCCCATGAGTTTCATGATATCCCTGATTGCCGGATGACGGAAATGATATTTGGGAATCAGAGAAAACCCCGCCCGGTGTAAAAATGGCACCTGAAAGGCCAGTTGGGTAATCCCTCCCAGCACAACGCCAATGGCCAGGGCCAGCGGCGGGTTTTCCAGGGGCTGACTGAGCAGGCAGATGGCAGTGATCATACAGACATTCAGCAATACCGGCGCCAGGGCCGGGGCAAAGAAATGTTCAACGGAATTCAAGATTCCCATGGACAACGCCACCAGGCCGATGAGCAGGATGTAAGGGAACATGATGCGGTTGAGAAAAACAGTGAGCTGAAATTTGTCGGGGTTGTGCTGGAATCCGGGGGCAATTAATTTAACAAGCAATGGTGAAAAAATGATCCCGGCAATGGTTACCAGGACGAGGATGATGGAGACCAGGGTAAGTGCAGTCTGGGCAATGTCACGGGCTTCCTGTCTTTTATCTGCCGCCAGATAACGGCTGAAAACCGGGATGAAAGAGGCGGTCAGTGAGCCCTCGCCAAAAAGCCGGCGGAGCAGGTTGGGAATTCTGAAGGCGACAAAAAAGGCATCGGCGGTAAAACTGGTACCCAGAAAACGAGCAATAACCATATCCCGGACAAAACCGAGAATCCGGCTGGCAAAGGTTGCACTGCTGACGATGCCGGCGGCCCGGATAATTTGCCGTTTATTATCGCTCATGGTTTGACGGCAGGAGAAAATTGGTTAATTATCTTCAATGCCTGAGGACTCAAGGGAGCTAGTCGACTATCTTCTGGTTTCCAGGAAAAAGGGGTAGTCCCGGCAAGGATTTTCTGTTCCTGACGGTTGAAACTGAAAAACGTGGTCTGACTGCTGGCGGCCGGCGGCCGGGAAAAAGTCGCAAACTCAATCTGGCTATCACCTTCACCAGCATTGTTTACCACTATGAGTCCCTGGCTGTAGGACAGCTTAAGTTCGATGAGTTTCTGCTTAATAGTGGAAAGCTCCTTGATAATGGCATCTTCGCTGATCTTTAGTTCGGCAATTTCCTGGGAGATCAAATGGTAGGTTTTAAGACGTTTTGCCATAATTGCGGTGATGGAGATCTGTAGTCGTTCGCGGAGCTCATCGATTCTTCCATGGGAAATCAACTGCATAATTGCGGCTTTTTGCTGATCAGTTAAGCTTCTGTTCTTCTGTTGTTCGATGGTTTGAATAAGATGGCTGATCTCTTTTTCAAGTTGAGATCGAAGATGAACTTTTTTGGTCACTTGAGGGGTGAAATGATCCAGTTTGGTTGACAACTTTTTCATTTCCAGGTTTATTTCTTCTTCCTGCTGCCGGTAAGCCGGCAAAGCCATCGGGTCGATACGCAGGACCGATTTTCCGTTGCTGAAAATACCATGACAGTAAATAAAACTGCCGGCGGTGACGGTACCGGCATGCATTGCCTCACGAATGATAACCTCAGAACCTTTCAGGGTTGAGGTTATGCAGGTTTTAACCATTACCTGTCGGCCGATGATGGTGGCATTTTCAACCACAGCGTTGATCTGGACATCATCGCCCTCAATGAAGGCGCCCACCACCTTGTTAATGGAGATATGATTGCCGGTTATCCTGGCACCCGGATCGACGATGCCGGAAATTTTGATATTTTCTCCTTTCAGCACGGCTCCCCGGCCAACATTGCCGTTGACCGTAATCTCCTTAGCCATCAGGCTGAATCCCGGCTTTACCGTATCCTGGAGAATATTGTTGGACCCCTCAACCTTAATGACGGTTGCTACCTGGTTGAATTCTTTGATGGCAATATTGCCGGTAGAAAAATCCACTTGGCGAACCAGAACATCCGGGTCAATGAAAAAACCTTTTACCGGATCCCGGTAGAGAAAGCCGGTTATGAGTGCTTTGAGAATTGTCCGGTTTTTTTCCGGTTGCTCCTCGGCGGTGATTGATTTGCGGTCATAGACAAGTTTAACCACTTCTTTGCCCGCTTCAGCCGGAATTTGGTCGCCATAAATGGTTGTTCCGTCAACTCCGGCAGTAGCGTGGGTCAAAACAGCAATTTTGCTGTTCTTTTTAACCAGTTTGTCGCTGAATCCCAAGTCATGAAAATCAATTTTGCCGCTTTTTTCATCGGTTATTTTACCTGGTTTCAGTTCCAGATCGATTAATTCCTCTACATAACTGTCCGCTCCCCGTTGGGGCATGGTCGGGGATGCCACCCGGATGGTAAAGTAATCCCGGTAGCCCCCCTGTCTCTGGTATCCTTCCAGGTATATCCCGATATGTTTTCTCAGCTCTTGGGTCTCCGGCAGGCCATGGATGATTCTACTGTCCGCGATTACTTGTTTCATTTTGACCAGAATTTCACTCTTGACCGCTGCTGCGGTTGGGTTCAGGATGCGTGAATTGGGCCTGATGGACAAATAGGCGTATTGCTCCCCATTGATTTCATCCAGGTGAATAAAAATATCCAGTTTCTCAATATGTTGTGCTGAATTACTCATAAAATGGTTAAGCTCTGCCCCTTCTGGCCATAATGGGTTGTTTTCCCAGTATGCTATTTCATATCCTGGGTTGATAGACAAGTAATTTTTATCTCGTTGATAAAATGTCGGATGAGGACTATGTTTGTCCCGATTTTCATGAACAGGCCGACTCCCTGACTCCCGGGTTGTAATCGTCAAAAATGTTTTTCCCCTTTACATAATTTATATATATTGATAATGAATAGGTGAGTGAAAGAGTGATGGTGGTATTAAACCTTATCGTTATTTTATTGATGCTGATGGGAGGTTGATTGTGAGTGATCAAGTTTGTGTACGGGTGGCTGAGATTTTAAAAGTTTTGGGACACCCCATTCGCCTTCGCATTGTTCAGACTCTTTTAACCGAAGAATCATGTGTTAAAAATATATGGAATTGCCTTGATTTGCCCCAGGCGACTGTTTCCCAGCATCTTTCCGTACTGAAAGGTAAAGGCATAGTTGATTCCGCCAGGGAGGGGGTGTCCATGCGCTACTGGGTCAGCGATGAGATCAGTAAAATGATTGTCAGTTCTCTCGTGGAACATATGGGAATGGATTGTCGGGCCGGTGGCCAGGATAAATAAATATAATCGGTTAACCCTAAGGAAAGAGAATAACTTATGCCTATTTATGAATATTGTTGTCAGAAATGCGGTCATTGTTTTGAAGTGCTGCAAAAAATGGGAGAGGTAGGTGACTCATTGACCTGTCCTCAGTGTGGGGCGCCGAAACCGGCTAAAAAGGTGACAGCCTGCTCTATTTCCCACAGTTCATCTTCAACGGGCTCTTGTGCTGCTAATAGCGGTTTTTCATGAGCTTGATGTTTGCCGGGACGGGTTTCCGGCAGGTGGTTTTCTCAATTGTAAAAAAACCGGGGGTTATTCCATCCCCGGTTTTTTAGGCTACCTTGAAAAATGGCCTTTTTGCTCGATTACTGCGTTAGGCTCAAATTATAATCCTCAAAATATGAAATATATTCCTGCGGTTATAATTTTCGCCTGCCTTGTACTCAAACAAAAATTCACATTTTTCAAGACAGCCTTTAATATTCCCCGTTCTTCCTGGTCTGAACCAAGCAATTTTAACGCTATGTTTGCCAAAAAATCAACGGCGCCCCAGATGGCGCCGTTTAAAAAGCATGTATCGGTGAGCAGCATGTTTTTATTGCTGCTTGCTGGCCCCATTGATATCCAGGATTTTTGTCCCGGTGACATAGTCTTTGGTTTGATATGATACCAGTTCTTCCATCTTTTTAATAATGTCTGCCATCCGCAAGGATTGGTGGTAAATCATCTTGAGCTTTCTTTCCTGGCGGTCACCCAGGGTTTTGCTGGGATTATCAGTTAGCAGCTCTGAAGCACCGATAATGGCTGTTAATGGTTGCCTCAATTCATGGGCGATGCCTCCCGCCGTGCTGATCATTGCGGCGGTCCGTTCAGCGTCAATCATTTTAAGCTGCATGGCTTGAATTTCTTTGGTTTTGTTCTTGACCATGGATTCCAGGTTTTCGGTGTAGGATTCTATCGTCTCTGACAGGGCGTTTTTCCCGGTTAAATCCTCGATGAAAATGGAAAACTGCTGTTGACTGCTATCAGCATCCTGGTATGGTATCATGGTAAAAGAAAGGGTGATGGAGTCATCTTTGTCAGGTAAGGAAATAGTTGTCCGTTGTGGCTGTAATCCGGGATTCCCGTCAATGATCAGGCGAAGACTTTTGCTGTCGGCCTTTCTTTCTGCCAGGATTTCGATGAGATTTAAGCCGTTTACTGATTTGTTTGACTCCCCGAGTAGAAAACCAGCCAGCCGATTGCTGAAATGTATGTTCCCGTGGGCATCGATATTGATGATTCCATAGGGGGCATTTTCCAGGATTGTTGTTAATAACGGGTTGTGGAGGTTTTTTGCAACGGCTGGGGTTGAAAGTCGTTCTAAAAATTGATTGATTCGGGTGCACAAAAGATAGAGTGGGTCATCCGGGGATGGAATCTCCAGCCGCTGAAAAAGATTTCCTGAATTTTTCTGCTGGAAAAATTCTTCCAGTTGGTTCAATGTGGTTTTGGGAGTAGTCATAATTTTGATTTTATTCTGCTTTTTTTAAATAGTGTCCGGTTAGGTTGTGTTCCGGATTATCCTTACTTTCGGCAGCTCCCGCGGATTGTTTAACGGTTTTTATCGGGCCATAATGACCTTTGATAATTTTGTTTGGCTGTTAAAACTCAAAAAAATATTATTATTGCCGAATATAGATAAAATAGCTGGATTTGTCCGGTGCTGAGCTGAAATGATGATTATGATTATTGTTCTGGCGGGGTGGGCTTTAAATCGTAGGTTATAAGGAGAATGACCCGATGACTGAAGCTGATAAAATTGGTGGATATTACAGCGAACAGGTAAAAATATCTTTGGGAACCGGAGCTACCAAGCGCCAGACGACTGGGGAGAATATTTTTCTGGCCAAAGAACGACCGGACGGGACAGTGGAAATGTGCCTGCTGAATATGTCCGGGGAACCGACTAATATCAGGGAAGTGGTGGAAATGGAGGAGTTCCTTCGTCGCTGCAAGCCCAAAAAAGATTACATCCCCCCATCCCAGAAACTCGATGCCGGCCATCTGCGAAATAAAGCGCAGGCGGATAAGCTTGCTTCTCGTGGCAACCTGCATCTCAAACGCAAGGAATACAACAGTGCCGAGTTTGAGTATGATTCAGCCTTGAAAATCGATGAGGAAAACGTCAAGGCCTATTACGGTATGGGAAAATTACACCTGGAAAGGGGTGATAAGGAAAAAGCTCAGGAGATATTTCGCCAGCTGTCACAGATAGAAGCTCTTTTTGAAGAGGATAATAAGCATCTTTTCAATGATTTTGGCATAGATTTGCGCCAGAACAAAATGTATGATGAAGCCATTGCCAATTATAGTAAAGCATTGGAAATAAGTGCCCATGATCACATCCTTCATTTCAACCTCGCTCGAGCATATATCGGCAAGGAAATGTGGTCGGAAGCGTTGGTGTATCTGGAAAAGTCCCTGGGATTGAAAAATGATTTCCCGGAGGCCGAAAAACTGATAAAAATGATTGCGGCAAAAACTTCTGCGAAATAACACATCCCCGGATTTTTTCTGAAAAATGAAGCAATTATATGACTGAACCGGTTGTATCCCAGGATGTGCTTACCTACACGTATGCCGGTGACGGCAAAAAAAGGTTAGATATCTTTCTCCATGAGGCAGTAGATGAATTTTCCCGGAGTCGACTGCAGACGCTGATCAGGGAAGGACTTGTGCTGGTGGATGGCCAAGCCAGGAAAGCCTCATTTCTGTTAACTGGAGGTGAAGAGATCAGCCTGGTTAATCCGGCCCCGACAAAGCCTCACCGGGTATTTCCCGAAGCTATCCCCCTGAACATTTTCTATGAAGACCAAAGTTTACTGGTGCTGGATAAGCCGGCGGGACTGGTAGTGCACCCGGCCGCCGGTAACTGGGATGGTACCCTGGTTAATGCACTTTTGCACCATTGCCATGATCTGGCTGGAATCGGGGGAGAGTTGCGCCCGGGTATTGTTCATCGCCTTGATCGGGATACCTCCGGGGTGCTGGTGGTGGCCAAGGATGATTTTTCCCATCGACATTTATCCCGGCAGTTTAAACAGCATACCATCGCCAGGGAATATGTAGCTCTTGTTTATGGTCGGATAAAACAGCCAAAAGGAAGTTTTGCCTCTAATTTGGGACGTAATCCCCGGGACCGGAAAAAAATGGCTTCAGTTATGCGGGGCGGTCGGCGGGCAGTCACTCACTATGAAGTGCTTGAACGGTTACCAGCGACCACCTTTTTACGTCTCAAGCTGGAAACAGGCCGTACTCATCAGATTCGTGTTCACCTGAGCGAAGCATCTCATCCTTTGGTAGGGGATCAGGTCTATGGAAAAAAAGGTATTGAGCGTCAGTATGCCGGCGATGCTCAGCTGGTCTTTTTAAGGAATTTCCCCCGACAAGTTCTGCATGCCAGACTCCTGGGTTTTGTCCATCCACGATCCGGGGAATACCTGGAATTTACTGCCCCGGTTCCTGATGATCTGGAAGATTTACTGTGCAGACTCCGTCGGCTTGACCTGGACAGGAATTAAATGAAGAGCAAGTTAGCTTTTGGCCTTGACGGATCAGGAGCCATTTCCTACTTTACCATTGATACCGGTTTGCCGGTTTGGGCTGCTTTTTCTACCAGGAAGGGCGGGATAAGTGATCCTCCCTATGCGACTGCCAACATGGCTTATCATGTGGGTGACGATTCCCTGAGGGTGAAGGAGAATCGCCGCTTGCTGTCGGTCGCTGTGACCGGTAGTGAAGGGGTGCCTGTCTATACCGCCTCCCAGGTTCATGGCTGCAGTTTTCTGGCGGTAGATGGCACAATGTCGGCTAATGAACTGGAAGCTCAGCCGGCGGATTCACTGATAACTGCTGAGCGAGGCATTCTGCTGGGGATGATGACTGCTGACTGCCTGCCGGTTTTACTCATTGACCGGCAGGCTCGGGCAGTTGCTGCTGTCCACGCCGGCTGGCGAGGTATCTTGGCCCGGGTTGTTCCCCGGACAATGAGGGCCATGGAAATGAATTATGGGGTTACCCCAGCGGATTTGTTGGTTTTACTGGGGCCCTGTATCGGTCATTGCTGTTATCAGGTAGGAGAAGAACTTATAAAAAAATTTGCTGCAGAGCCGCCTTTTGCCGTTGACCATAAGTGGCATGAGGAATTGTCCGGCAATTATTATCTGGACCTGGTGCGGTTGCAGGTTTTGCAGCTTCAGGAGCTTGGGGTTTTGCCAGCGGCAATAAAGGTGGCAAACCTGTGTACGGCTTGCGAAAATTTTTTCTTTTCCTATCGCCGGGAGCATGGTATAACGGGCCGGCAAATAGCCGTTGTTGGTTTGATAGGTTGATGTGGGTCATGCGGTTTAACCCGTTTGGGGGAAGGAGATATGTTTGTTTTGAGTAATTTGCTGGTAGGTTTTGCCAAAATTCTGGATATTGTCCTTTCTCTCTATATGTGGCTTATTATTGCCCGAGCGGTACTTTCCTGGGTGAATCCCGATCCTTACAATGCGATTGTCCGGTTCATTTACCAGGTGACGGAACCGGTGCTCTCCAGAGTCAGGAGAATGATCCCCACATATGGGATGGGGATGGATTTTTCCCCGATTATTGTTTTTTTGATCATTATGTTTCTCCAGTCTTTTCTGGTTAAATCGCTATTTGACCTTGCCCTCCGACTTTCCGGCTGATTGCCGGATAAGTATCGGCGGGCAGTTGGTATTCTGCTGATGAGCTTGTGGTATCGGGAAAGTAAGGGTCGGCTGCTGTTTCGGGTGCAGCTTCAACCGCGGGCGTCCATGAATCGTGTTCTCGGCATCCATGGGGATGCGGTAAAAATCAGCCTGACAGCCCCGCCGGTAGAAGGAGCGGCCAACAAAATGTGCCGCGAATTTTTGGCTGGGTTGCTAGGCTTGCCAAAATCTCGGGTGGAACAGGTTGCTGGGCTCAAGTCCAGGTTGAAAACCTTTGCGATTCCGGAGATGGCCCCGGCGCTTTTACGGCAGAAACTGGGGGTATAAGGAATCCTGTGACCTGTTTCTGCCGGCTGAAAGTACAACTTAGACGGATGGAAAAGTAAGTAATTCCATCTGGTTATATGATGTCTAAGTTGAGCAGTTAGCTCTTAGTATTTAGCTGACTAAAATTAAGGTTTTACGTTAATAAGGTACAACACCCAACAGGTAGCTTTATATAGTGAAACCCCTGTAATCATTAAACTAATAGCTAACGGCTAAAAAGCTAATCGCTCAATTCAGATGATACTATTTAGTGTCTTGCTACTGAAAGTCAGTCATAAAAAAAACAAGAAAAATATGTAACCATGAAGACATGAAGAGCTTGAAGATTTTCTAACTGAACTTCATGTTCTTCAGTCCTTCATGGTAAAATAAAATTTTGGTTGCGGGCAAGGCCCGCGTTAGTTGTTGTAAGGAGTTTGTCAAATGCCGATATATGAATACCGCTGCGAAAAATGCCAGCACCAGTTTGATCTCTTGCAGAAAATAACCGATGAACCGGTTAAGGAATGTCCTGAATGTGGCGGGCCGGTGAGTAAATTAATTTCATCGACCAGTTTTATTTTAAAGGGGTCGGGCTGGTATGTCAGCGATTATGGCAAGGGCAATGGTAGTAAAAATGACAATGGTAAAGAGACGGGTTCTGCCGGTGAAACAGGAGCCAAAAACGAAAAGGAAAAAGAGAGCAAACCGGTTGCCAAAGATAAAGCTGCCGCAGCATAATTTGCCATTGAAGTAAAAATGGTGTTCCCCATAAACCGTATACCTTGTACCTTACACCATTCATTTCCCGTGCGTTGTAAAACCGAAGGTTGTGGTATAAGGTCGAAGATAAAGTTTTACCGCCATCAATGAATAGTTTTGTAAGTAAGTAGATATTCAAAGGTGGCATTGACAACCAGGCGATCAGAGTTCATTCGCGCCGGTAATGGTGGAAAAGGAGCGGCATCTCGAACCGCCCTTAAGGCTTCCCGATCCAGCAGTGCAAATCCAGATGATCGTAATACTTTGGCTTCCGCCAGACTTCCATCCCGGTTGATCACAAATCTCATCAGTAGTCTGCCCTGCAGGCCTGATTCCCTGGCCAGATACGGGTACTCCCAGACTAGCTCTATCTTCCGTTTTAGATTGATGTAATAAGAATGGAACTTGAACTGTGCCGTATTCAGCTGAATACTTTTGCCGCTGTCAATGTCTTCCGGTAGCTTGCTCGCCCGTTGTTTTTTTGCACTTTCCCGGGAGATTTGGGTCAATTCATCATAGCTGGGGAACAGTTTTTTGGCTGCCTCTGATGATTTTTTTACTTCTGGAGTTTCTCTTTTGCTGACCGAACGCCTGGCTTCCTGCAGCGCTTTTGATTGGCGGCTTATCGGTACTTTACCCATTGGCTGCCGTCGTTTGCTTTCGGCGGTCTTTTGCGGCTCTTTTGGTACTTGTTTTTGCACCTTTGGCACTTGTTTTTGCACCTTTGGTGCTGGTTTTACTGCCGGTTTCGGGCGTGCAATCACCGATTTTTTCGGGGCCGGCGGTGGGGTTGCCGGTTGGTTTATCCGGTTGGGACCGGAGTCAGGAATTTGTTTTTCAAGTTGGGTTTCCTGTTCTGCCCGGCGGTTTTTTTCGGCCAGGAAGCGGGGATTGATGGGTTTTTTTTCGAGTTTTTTTGGAGAGTCTTTCTCCGGTGGCAGTTCTATAATGCTTATGGGCGTAGGCTCTTTGGTTGAAGCAAAAAGTTTTTGCAGGTCCATTTCAGGGGACCAGCTACGGTAATAGTAGAAAAGCCCCAGATGTGCCAGCAGGGAGAGCAGGAGAAAAAAATAAATGGCATGTTTTTTTTTAAGCAAAATGTTTCACTTATTAAGCTAGTCGATCCATTGAAATTATAAATTTTACGGCCCTATTTTTAGCCCATTGACCGGCCATAGTCAAGAGAGCATCCTCATACTTATAAGACTTTAATGGTTGATCTCAACTTTCTGACTTGCAATGCCAGGGATACATTACAGGATGTTCGGGCTTGGCTCATAGCCTTGTCTGCCGACAGGCAGGCGGTATTGGCCGCCGAACGAATCACACGATGTGATTCGCGGCGGACGCCTCGGAAGCCGGCCTGTCTGCGTGCGGCACGCACAGGCAGGCCATGGACGGCCGGCGAGAA
>JAYEKE010000047.1 GCA_034660915.1 Pseudomonadota bacterium | reverse complement strand
AGAAGGCCCCGGCAACTCCGGGAGGCTAATCGGGGACATTACTTTAGTGGTGTCCCCATGCAAACAGAGGATAAAAAACCATGATTCGCTTAGTAATCTTCGGTTTCCTGATCTATCTTGTTTATCGACTTTTCAGCGGCATGTTTTCAGGGCCACAGGTGGGGCAACGTCCCGCTGGTAAACCGCCGCAGGTCAACAGCGGTAAGATGGTCAAATGTGAGACCTGCGGGCTTTATGTCCCGGAAAGTGAAGCCGTTACCCGCCATGTACATGGGCGGACTGTATATTTCTGCAGTAAGGCCTGTAAAAACAAAAAAAATTAATTTGCTGCCGGGAAAGTTCAGTTATCACTGCCAATCTGGTGGCAGAGATTTTCATAAATCCCTTTAACGTTTTTGACTACTTCCGGGTTGACGTCATAGGGGGATTCGTCCCGGCGGTCAGCGGCAACGATAGCTGGATCATAATCAATGATTCCGAGGATAATCATATCATCCAGGTTTTTCTCGATGAACTGACGGTCTTCCGGGGTATGAATCTTGTTGCCGACCACATAAACCTGCTTTACTCCCAGATCAGCGGCCAGTTTTTTTACCTGGCGGGCCGTCTGGAGACTGCGGGTTCCCGGTTCGACGACGACGATAAAAGCATCGATGCCCCGGGTGGAACCGCGGCCCAGGTGTTCAAGCCCGGCTTCCATATCAAGGATAATGCTTTCATCCCGCTGCAGAAAAAGGTGGCGCAGCAGGTACTTCAACAGGACGCTTTCCGGGCAGTAACAGCCGCCGCCGCCTTCGGGAATGGTTCCCAGAATCAGCAGCTTGATATTTTCTTTTAAAAGGCTGAATTTTTCCGGAATGTCATCAACTTGGGGGTTAAGTTTGAAAATCCCCCCGAAAGTTCCTTTTTTAGCACCGGTGCGGGATTCAATCTCTTCGGTCATCTGCGCCAGCGGGGTGACATTTTCAACTTCTTTGATGTTGAAGCCGATGGCAGAGGCCAAGTTGGCATCAGGGTCGGCATCGATGGCCAGTACTTTTTTATTCTGGTCGGCCATCAAACGGGCCAAGGTGCCGGCGAGAGTGGTTTTACCTACCCCGCCTTTACCGGATATGGCGATTTTCATGGGAACTCCTTTTGGGGACATTGCTTTAGCGGTGTCCACACAGTGAAATAGGGGTATAATTCAGGCTTTCGCCCGGGCAATGGTTCTGATAATTGAAACTTTCACTACTTTAGTGATGATTTGCGGAAAAATCAAGAGGGATGATGAGCTTTTTCAGTAACTCACTCATGAAAACCTGCAGTAAAAAACAGGAAAATTAGCGTTTCACACTGCCTTCGGCAGCGGTTTATCATAAAGAAACGTAATCATTCAGCGTAATTTTTTTGTCTCGCGCCCGTTCGCTTTGTTCACTCAAGACGCAAAGAGCGCAAAGAAAAACGACTGACGATATGGCAAGTTGAACTCTTCGCGGTCTTTGCGGCTTTGCGAGAAAATTAAACAAATTGACTGAATAGTTACAAAGAAACCTAAAATTACCGGTAAAATTGGTCAAATCATGCAAGAAGCTGGGTCTAATAAATTCAATAACTTAGCGTTAAGTTACTGTAAATATTCGACTTTGTCTATAGATTGACAAATTTTTATTATTTCTCACAGAGTCACAGAGTCACAGAGGGCAAATGACTCGGGTTCTCTGTGACTTTGTGCCTCTGTGAGAGTATTTTTATCTTTTCTGAAAACGTAGTCGAATGTTTACAAGTTACTTAGAAGAAGAGGTTTAGAAGATGAACCAGAATTTTTGGCAGCAAATGACCACCGGGGGATCATGGGAGCGATTACTGCTGGCGGCCGGGATCTTTTCCCTGGTGGTGATTATCGGTCTGGTTGTTTATTTTCTCCTGGGAAAATCTGCCGGCCGGCTGGTGAAAAAAACCAGTTCAAAGGTTGATGACCTGATTTTTAAACGGGTTATGAAGCCGATAATCCCCATTTTTATTATTATCGGCATTTTCATGGGCAAAAATATTCTTGATCTGCCGGCAAATATTAATCAAATTGTTGAGAAAATATTAATTGCTCTACTGCTGTTTTTGCTTTTTCAGATGCTTATCCTTTCTTTGCGCCATCTGACGGATTACTGGATCGAGCGGATCGGCAGCCGCACTGATATCAGTGTCGAAAAACGTGGAGAGATTCAGCGGCTGGGGAAGCAGGTTAAGGAACTGGTTTTTCCGGTCGTCGGTGTCATTGGCGGTTTGACCATTCTTTCAAATCTTGGTCTTGACCTGAAAGTGGTCTGGACTTCCCTGGGAGTTGGTGGCATAGCTGTGGCCCTGGCGGTCAAAGAACCATTGAGCAATTTTGTTGGTCGCCTCTATATTTATGCCACCGGTATTTTTGATGAGGGGCACTTTATCACTTTTGAAGGCTGGTCGGGGACGGTAAAAAGGATTGGTTATTTCCGTACCTATGTGGAAGTATTTGCCGATATGACCACCGTTTCCATTCCCAATACCAAGTTTATGACCGGGGAAGTGAAAAATTATTATGGCCGTCGTCAGTTCATTTATAAATGGGATCTGGACATACCTTATGATACGGACCGTCAGCAGGTGCAAAAATTGGTCGAAGCGCTGAAGACTTTTTTGTTTGCCCGGCCGGAAGTGGTCAGGGAAAGCTGCTGGATCTATTTGGATCGGTTGGATAGTTATTCCAAGGTGGTCAGGGTCTGGTTTAAAGTTAAGTTGCCTGACTGGACAGCTTCCCTTCATTACGGGAATGATATTCTCTATGAAATTCAGGGTATTTTCGCCCGCCAGGGAGTTTATTTTGCCTTTCCCACCCAGGTGGTCAGCCTGGAAGATGGCCGTCTGGTGAAAAATACCGCTGCCTCGTCTCCGGTCATGCCTTATGACAGTTCAATCGGGGACATTGCTTCAGCGGTGTCCCCACAAACAAGAAAAAATTCTTCGATCCCAAAGGAGCGACAGGCCGATGACGGTGACAAAAGTTAAAACCGCAGCCGATAACCGACGATGGACGGCCGGCCATCGCCAGCGTTTAAAGAAGCGTCTGCTGGAAAACGGCCTTCAGAGCCTGGCCGACTATGAAGTGCTGGAATTGCTGCTGACCTATGCCCTGCCTCGTCGGGATGTCAAGCCATTGGCCAAAAGGCTGCTGGAACAATTTTCTTCCTTGAAGGGGGTGCTGGACGCGCCGTTGAAGAAGTTGATGGAAATTGACGGAATCAGCACGCATACGGCAACCTTGATTGTTTTCAGCCGTTCTTTGATTCCCCGCTATTTGAATCAGGATATTATCAGCAAGGATTCCATTACCTCACCAGTCCAGGCTGGGGAGTTGTGTCGCAGCTACCTGGAGGGCTTGGCGGATGAGCATTTTTTCGCTGTTTTTCTTGATAACCAGCATCATGTACTGGCCGCGGAAACCATCCATCGCGGTACCGTTTCCATGAGCGCGGTTTATCCCCGGACGGTGATGGAACGGGCCTTGTACCATAAAGCTGCCGCCATTATTGTCGCCCACAATCACCCTGGTGGAAGTACCAGTCCCTCCGCCGATGACTTGGCTATTACCAGGGAATTACAGCAGGCCGCCACTTCCCTGGGACTGCGTTTACTTGATCACCTCATTGTTGCCGGTGCAAAAGTTATCAGCCTGCAGGAAGAAGGGCATTTCTGAAGCATGCAGATTATCCGACGTTATCTCAGCCGGGAAATCATGGTTCCTTTTTTACTGACCCTGACGGTGCTGATTTTTGTTCTGCTGTTGGGGAACCTGTACAAAATGGCTGAAATGGTCATCGCCAGGGGCGTCAGATTGACTGATATGCTGAGTCTGATCCTGGCTATGGTTCCTTATCTACTGACCATGGCAATTCCCATGGCCTTTTTTTTCTCCCTGATGGTGGGTCTGGGAAGGATGGGTTCCGACGGCGAAATTACGGCCATGAAAGCCTTAGGCATCAGTCCCCGCGACTTCCTGCCGCCGGTACTGCTTATGGCCGTGACCTGTACCTGCATTGTCCTGGTGCTGGAAATCTGGTTGGTCCCCCAGGGCTTAAAAAAAATTAAGAGCATCACTCTTGATATTTTGAAAAATAAAACCGTACTGGCTTTGCGCCCCCATGCCCTGAGTCTGGGAATCAAGGGTTTGGGGATCTATGTGGATGAGATTGACCAGGAAACCGGGATGATCAAGGAAGTAGTGATTTTTGACCAGCGGAAGGGGAAACGGCAACATACCATAACCGCCCGGGAGGGTCTGATCATCCCTGATCAGGAGCAGGGCAATCTTTTTTTTCTGCTCCGTCAGGGAACTATCCACGGGTATGAGACCGGAAAAGACAGCTACCAGTTGACGGATTTTAAAGAATATAAAATTAACCTTGATCTGGATGCCCTGCTGGGCCGAGCCGCTAAAAAGAGGCATCCCCGCACACGTTCCCTGAACTTTGGCGAATTGCGGCAGAAAATCCAAAGACTTGAAAGCCAGGGGAAAGATGCCAGCAAGGTTCGCAACAGTCTTTATAAACGGATTTCCATGTCATTTTCATGTCTGGTTTTTGCCTTGATTGGTATTCCTCTGGCTCTGGAGCCGGCGCGTACTTCAGGACGCTTCCGCGGTCTGGTTCTTGCCTTGTTTTTACTGCTGACATATTACATATTGTTTTCTTTCGGCCAGGCTGTCGGGGAAAAAGGCGGGACTTTGCAGCTGCCGGCCCTGTGGCTGGCCAATGTTGTTTTTGCGGCCCTGGGCGGGTTTTTATTCTGGAAGAAACAACGGGAAATTGAACTGGCCGGGGGCAAAAGGATTAATCTCCTGATTCGCCGGCTGGCTGCATTCATGCGGGCAGGATGAAAACTCAACTTTCTGACTTGTTCTAAAAACAGCGAAAAGAAATTTAGAGGGATGTTCCGGCATGGCTTTCGCTCATTCTCGCCGGCCGTCCATGGCCGGCTTGTGGGGCGCGCTAAAGCAATGTCCCCGCGTCCGCCGCGAATCACATCGTGTTGTGATTCGTTCGGCGGTCAATACCGCCTGCCTGTCGGCAGACAGGCTACGAGCCAAGCCCGAACATCCTGCTAATATGTCCCCGGCAATGCAACTCAGAAAGTTGAGTAATTAACATCATCTTTGCTCGTCAAAGTATGGTGAATGTATATTTCATATTTGCTATTCAGACTAAAGGTAATCTTACCGTAAAGGTCCTTAAATATCAACTTATCAGGTCAATATGGCCTGATAATACATATGTTGAGGCTTCCTTGAAAAATGATTTTCTGCGTAAACTTCAGCAAGAATTACATGATCGTTTCGGCATAGAACACTCTACGATACAGATTGAAAGAAAAGATGATGATCTTTGTATGCTAAACAAGAATGGATGCATAAAAAGGGCTAACACTAACGAATAAATTCAGCGGACGAAAAAAGCCGCGCCGCTTATTTAAATGTTCGGCGGTGTAAATCTGCAAATGGGTTTGCCCTTTGCTTTCATTCCGTTTTCCGTTTAAAAATTGACCACCTTAAAGATTTCCCAAGCCTTATGTGCTGCAAGCAAAAATATAAGTCTTGACACAAGAAAAAAGTAAGTCTATACTAGATAGTATAGATTGAATTGATTCTTTGGAGGAAGGTAATTATGGATACTGCTAAACTTTTTACCAACGGACAAAGTCAGGCGGTACGCTTGCCAAAATCATATCGATTTGAAGGTAAAGAAGTATATGTAAAAAAAGTACCTGAAGGAGTTCTGCTTTTACCTAAAGATAAGACGATATGGGATGTCTGGGAAAGGAATTTACAAAAATATGATTTACCGTTTATTATTGAACGGAATCAGCCTGAGACGCAACAACAACGAGAAGGTCTAGATGATGTATTTGATTGATACAAATATTTGCATATACATCATGAATAACCATCCCCCGGAAGTTATTCAGATTTGCAGAGAAGTTGGTGTTGGTAATATTTGCGTATCATCGATAACAGTATCAGAGCTTCAATATGGTGCGTGCAAAAGCAGACAAATCAAAAAAAATATTAAGAGACTGGAGGAATTTCTTGGCCCATTTGAAATAATATCATATGATGAAAATGCATCAACTTACTATGGGAAGATTCGTTCTTGTCTCGAAAAGCATGGCAATGTGATTGGCCCTCTTGACATGCTTATAGCGGCTCACGCATTAAGTGAAAATTTGATCCTGATAACAAACAATGAAAAAGAGTTCAAAAGGATAAGATCATTAAAAATTGAAAATTGGGTAAGATAGATGACGGTAGGCAAAGTCAAATTTGATCCTTAACAGTTCGAACCATACGGTAAAAATTCGCCGAACAAATCAATAAACTGGACACTTTTCAGCCTGCGAGTTTTCGGTTTCAATTTTTTTGTCGGTTTGCTTAACCTTCCTCTTGTAAGTTGGGTGCCAGTTATCTCAGTCGTTCGGCGGCAGACTCAGGAATAAAATGAAACGTAAATGTTACATCATTGCAGGGCCAAATGGAGCAGGGAAAACAACATTTGCCAAAGAATTTCTGCCAGCTGAAGCCGAGTGTCTAAATTTTGTAAATGCTGATTTAATTGCCTTAGGTTTATCACCTTTTCAACCGGAAAAGATGGCCATAGAGGCAGGAAGGTTGATGATTCGAAATATCAACGACTGCATAAAGGGGAACGAATCATTTGCTTTTGAAACGACTCTTAGTGGTAAGGGGTATGTCAATAAGATAAAAGATTGGAAATCAAAACAATATGAAATTATCATCTATTATCTCAGAGTCCCAACGGTGGAATTTGCAATCGAACGTGTAAAATTGAGAGTATCTCAAGGAGGTCATAATATCCCGGAACACGATATCAGACGTCGATTTGAAAGAAGTTGGATTAATTTTCAACAAATATACAAATCTTTGGCTGATTCATGGATCATTTTTGACACTTCTGCAAATCAACCAGTCATTATAGATGAATCGGAGAGTTAACAATGAAAAAACACAACAAATATGCGACTTTAGGATTGCAAGCTTTGGAAAGAGCCGCAAAAAAAGTTGCGGAAAATGCCAGAAAAAACAAAAATAAAATTCCAATATGGGAAAACGGGTCTATAAAATTTAGAATTCCCGGTGCAATCGCCGAACAAAAACATGCACTTGACCGGGAATAGCCGACCGCTGTTTGCTCGGGCATTGCGGCCCAGCAAGTGATGTTAGTCGTTGGATTTGCAACAATATTCAAAATCTAGTTATTTTGGAGACCCAATTGAAAAAGAAGTCAAAAAAATTCCCAAAGGAAATGCAAGAGATATATTCGTCTATCATCAAAATCACCAGTGAGTTCTCACAGAAATATCTTAATGATGAGTTTTCTGAATTTATTGAATATGCAACAGCGGAACTTTGCAGAAAACGACCATCACCTTTATCAAGAGGAAAACTGAATATATGGGCTTGCGCCATTACACATGCAATAGGTGTCGTAAATTTTTTGGACGATAGCAGCCAAATTCCGCATGTAAAAGATTCAACATTGTATGAGGCGTTTGGAGTCAGACCGAGTACATGTTAAATGTCAATTACTTTGTCCGGTCGTATTGCCTCATGAATAAATCATACCAATTCAAAAAAACTGCCTCACGAGTAATCTTGTCCGGTTTTCTCCTTGCGATATTCCCTCACGTTTATCCTCTAAATTTCAAGCGTTGACATTCTGGGTAGTGTCAATAATTTTTCGCCTTTTTCTGGATACCCTGAAGCTGTGTTTTGATTTTGTTACAAATGTTCAACGACAATTATATTTCTCGTCCTGACCTACACTTCTCGAGCACCTTTGTCGCCATGTTAAGATATGATGCCATAATTTCCCGATTTTATGATCGTAAATCCTAACTGCCTATATCGTAGTCGGCAGGTGTGTCTAAGAAGTCATTTTTACCCAACTGATCTTCAATTACATAGCCAATTTCACCTTTATTTTTTATTTGTTCTATCATCCATTTTGGCAACCGAATGGTCAAAAGTTCACGTTTTAGATGTTCCGGCTTCTTTTTTCGCCCTGATCGGGAAAGATTGAAGAATTATAGAAGGTATCACTGATCTTTTCATCAGCCTTATCAAAATCCGATGAGATTTTAACCCGCCCTTCCCAGCTGCCGCCCAACTGTCGCGGGGAGCTGTCTTTCCGGTAAGCTGAAAGGGTGGCGACAGGTTGCCCAGCTTTACCAATAATAATAGTCTCATTCGTTTCTTGAACAGTTTTTATCAGGTAGGATAAATTGGCCTTGACCTCTGAAATATTTGTGATCTGCATGGGGGCTACCTCACACTATTTTAAGTAGTCTGTTTCATCTTGACAGTTCATGCTATATAGACTTAGTCTAGTCTGGTCTGGTCTGATACGTCTGTCAACAGAAATTTCCCCCTGTCTGCTCCCTGTTGTCATCTCCTATTCATCGGTGGTTAGCAATGGCTGCCGTTCCAGTTTTATCCCTTTTGCTTCCTCCTGATTAAAAGCTGAGATGCTGCCTAAAACAGTGATGGCGGTTTGCTGTTCTTCCAGCAACTGTCGGGCTTTTTGTCCCAACCGGCCGGCAGTTCCTCCCAGGATGGCTTCCCTGATCTGCTGGCGGTAGGCGGGTGAACGGCCGCTGACTAAGGCAATGGTTTCACCAAATCCTTTGCTGTGCGGATTTTTCGGGGCATCAATGCTGCCGATGCTGCCGATAATGCTCTGGTCTATTTCGGTGGTACTGATTCCCGCGCCCAGGGTTTTCAGGCTGGTGGAAAAAGTTTCCAGGGTTCTCTGTAGATTTGGGTCACGGTAGGAGGCACAGGAAAATACTGGATGTGCTCCCGAAACCATGGCCATGCCGCCGTAGGCGCCACCTTCCACCCTGATTTTATCCCAGAGAAGCCCGGTTGACAGGTTGCGGGCCAGGAGGCTGAGGATGCCGAGATCCGCAGCGGATCCGTCGTTGATTTCCCATGATTGGGCAACATAGTTGACCGAAGAGCTGATCTCAATCGCCCTGATTGACCGGTCTGCTGAGGGAGTGAATCTGGTCGGGCTCGGTTCAAGCGGGCTGGCAGGCAGTTCCCGCAGTAGTTCGGACAGCCTCTTTTCATACCTCTGTGGTTGGTCATTGGTCATGGAAACCAGGCAGCCGTTACGATTGATCAGTTGTTGGTGCAGGCTGACCATCAGGGAGCCGATGGCGGTAAAATCTCCTTTTTTCAACAGTTGATCAAGAAACCGCAGCTGGGAAATTCCCCCGAGTTTTTCTTCGATGGCGGCTGATTTACTCAGTCGGGCAGCGGCCTGGGAGACGGCAAAATGATGGCCGCTGCCCAGTACCGCCGCCTGCAGGTCATTGCGCATTTCCAGCAGAATATCTTTGATTAACTTTGGATTTTTCAGCTTTGGTTCCATGAAAAGATCGCGGAAAATATCCGTCAATTCATTAAATCGTTCCGGGAGGGCCTTGCCATGGAAAAAAGCCTTGAAAACCAGCTCGTCTGGTTTTTCCCGGTGACGCATACATATATGAGAACAGCCAATTCCCCCGGTGCCAAGCGAGATGCGGGTGGCCATGTCTTCATAGCTGAGGCTGGCGGCACCGCAGCGGCTGATGAGCTGGGTATAGAGCGGCAGGTAGGGCAGGAGTGTTTCCGGCAGATTATTCAGTTCAAAGCCTAAGTCAAGGTAGACAATGCCGGCGGTAAATAAAGGGTGGCGGTACCACGGAATATCGATCAGGGTTATGTGATCGGTTGGCGTCAGCTGATTTTCAGCCGGCAGGTCATTTTTGTCCAGCTTCGGCAGGGATGCCAGGGCTTCAGAGCTGGGCGGAGTAGCCTGCTGCTGTTGGAGTTTTTTGGTTAATTCCAGATAGAATTGCTTTTCCTGAGGGCCGAAATCTTTCGTCAGCCTGGCTGCCTGTCTGCTGCTTTGTTCACCCAGCTCTTCCCCCATTTTTGCCGAGGCGGTGACCACCGATACCAGGTGGTGGGGATTGTCCAGCAATAACTTTTGCAGTTGATTGCAGAAGAAAGCTGTTCCTTTGGATTTTTCCCCCTTGATCCGTTGCAGCGGAGCCGCAAAGCGCAGGTGGGCCAGGGGATCGCCGCCATAAATCCAGGAGCGGTAACAACGGTCCGCAAGCATCAGGTTGTAAGGGTAATGGCCGCTGTCGGCGATTTCCCGCAGCTGAAATTCAGTTCTGCGTATAGCGCCTTCGAGAAGCTTTTCATTCATGCCGGAACTGATTTCATTTTTCAGGGTGGTGGTGACCAGCCGGCTGATTTTTTTGGCATGTTCCGGTCGGGTTTTTCGCAGGCCGACGGCAAAAAAGGTCTGGATCAACTCCGTTTCAAAACCAGTCATATCGTCCAGGTCCTCTCCCAGGCCTGAATCAATCAGGGCTCGACGCAAAGGAGAACTCTGGGTCCCGACCAGGTAGCGGGATAGAATCCGGCCCAGGAGGGCGTTCAGGGGATCGGTGCCCGGTCCGAACATCCAGGCGAGAATGACACTGGCCGTACCGTCATCTTCTTTGGCGGCCGGGGCGGTAATGGATATTTTCTTTGGCTGTGACCAGTGTGATTGCGGCCTGATTTCGGCATCTACCTCCCGGTGGTTGAATGCCGCCAGGTAATTGTCCTGCAGAAAAGCCAGGCTTTTTTCGGTCGGCAGGTTGCCATAGAGAAAAATGAAGGCATTGGAAGGGTGATAGTATGACTGGTGGAAATCGCGGAACTGTTCATACGTCAGGTCAGTGATATGCTCCGGCTCACCGCCACTTTCATAGTAATAAGTGGTGTCCGGGAAGAATTCCCCCATGGTTTTGCGGGCTACGTGACTGTGAAAATCCGAAAACACGCCCTTCATCTCGTTATAGACAATCCCCTTGATACTGATGGGGTCGTCGGCAGACGGCAGATCAAAATGCCAGCCTTCCTGGTAAAAGGTTTCCCTGGTTAACAGGGGATGAAAAACCGCGTCGCAGTAAACATCCACCAGATTGTAAAAATCCACTTCGACCTGGCTGGAAACCGGGTAAAGGGTTTTGTCCGGATAGGTCATGGCATTGAGAAAGGTCTGCAGGGAGCCCTTCAGCAGTTCTTTGAACGGGTCTTTCAGGGGAAATTTGCGGGAGCCGGAGAGTACCGAATGTTCCAGGATATGAGGAACCCCGGTATTGTCGTGAACCGGGGTGCGAAAACCGATGCAGAACAGGTTGTTGGGGTCATCGTTGATCAGGTGTATGAGCCGGGCTCCGGTTTGCTCATGAGTAAGGACGGCGGCGCGACAGCGTAATTCTTCGATATTTTCCAGTCGTTCAACGGTAAAGCCGTGCAGTGACTGTCCGATTTCCAAGGGGGTAGTGGTCATGAATAAAAATCCTTTCTTCTGGTTGCAGTGAAAATATATATCAAGATTATGTTGGAGAATAACCATACATCATACATATCTAAACACCGCCCAGAAATGGCTGAAACTGCCACCCAGCACCAGTAGGTGCCAGATTTCATGAAAACCGAATGTTTTCGGAAAAGGATCGGGCCATTTCAGGGCATAGAATATGGCTCCCACCGTGTAACACAGGCCGCCGATCAGTAGCCAGACAAGGGTTCCTGGCAGGGCGGTTTGCGAAAGGGGATAGATCATGATAAGTGATAGCCAGCCCATAAGCAGATAAAGGGCGACCCGGAAAAAACGGGGGGCGGATTTCCAGACCAGTTTGGTGATAATCCCGGCGACTGCCAGCCCCCAGATGGTTGCCAGCATGCTCCAACCCCAGGGTCCGCGCAGGGTAACCAGGCAAAAAGGGGTGTAGGTCCCGGCGATCAGAATAAAAATCATTGTGTGATCAAGTTGTCTCAGGAGATTGATCCCCTTTTCTTTCAGCGGCAAGAGATGGTAGAGGGCGCTGGCGGTGTAAAGCATAATGAGGCTGCTGCCAAAGATTGAATCCGCGACAATATTCCAGGCGGTTTTATGCCGGATATCAACGGTTACCATGACAATTAAGGCAATAATAGATAAGAGGACTCCGGCTGCATGGGTAAAGCCACTGACCGGTTGACGAAATTTTATCTGCATGGTTTTTCTCCGGAATTTGAAACAAGATAAGCTATGGAAACATATAACTTTGTTTGCCTTAGTGCAAGAGTAAAGGCTTGTTGAAATATGGTTTGCAGACGATTTTTATTTTTTATTGCCATTGTTTTCGCCTTTGGTGGTGGGTTGATTTTCCGGGCGGCCGAAGCCCATGCGGTTCTTGAAGCCGATGAAGTTTTGGTTATTGCCAACCTCCTGGCGGCGGACAGCATTTTGCTGGCAAAGTTTTACTTGGAGAAGCGCGGCATCCCCCGGGAAAATCTGCTGATAGTACGGACTTCATCGGCCGAAACCTGCAGTCGCAAGGAATATAATCAGAAGATTGCGGCTCCGGTACGGAAATATCTTGAACAGCGCACAAAGGAAGACCGACGGCGGCCGATTCGCTGCCTGCTGCTGATGTACGGGATGCCCCTGAAAGTGGCGCCGGGTCCAGTGACGGCAAAGGAAAAACTGTGCCAGCTGGAGTTGAGGCAAAAACAAGCAGAAGTTGAGAAAAAACTGGTTACTTTGCCGGAAAAATCAGCAGAGCGTAAACGATTGCGTGCCGAGCTGCAGCAGCTAAGGGACGACTTGGCGGTCCAGAGCCATAGCCGGGAACTGGCGGCTCTGGATTCGGAATTGTCCCTGGTGATGGCCGGGGATTACACTCTGGCCGGCTGGCTGCCGAATCCATCCTATCTCGGCTACCGGGGGAAAGAGATCAAGAAGATGCCGACCATCGCCTATATGGTTGCCCGCCTGGACGGACCAACACCAAAGATTGTCAAGCGATTGGTTCTTGACAGCCTGGCGGCGGAAAAGACGGGGCTTACAGGCACCGCCTGTTTCGACGCCCGCTGGCCGCGGCCAGACCCGGAGAAAGTCCGGGAGTTACAAGGCTATGGTTTATATGATAACTATATCCACCTGGCATCCGACCTGGTAGCTGAAAAAAGCAACTTAAAGGTGGTATTGAATGATAAAGCCGAGCTTTTTCAGCCTGGTGACTGCCCGGATGCGGTACTCTATTGTGGCTGGTATCGGCTTTCTCATTATCTTGATGCTTTTGACTGGCGCCCCGGGACGGTAGGTTATCACATCGCCAGCGGTGAGTGTACCACCCTTAAGCAAGAGGATAATCAAGGTTGGTGCCTGGGCATGTTGCGTGACGGAGTAGCTGCCGTTATCGGTCCGGTGGCCGAACCCTATGTCCAGGCCTTTCCGCCGCCGTCACTTTTTTTCAGCCTGCTGCTTGATGGCCGTTTTTCCCTGGCTGAGTGCTTCGCCCTCTCGGTGCCTTTCCGCTCCTGGCGCCTGGTGTTGGTGGGTGATCCTCTTTATCGGCCGTTTGTGCCTCGGCAATAAAGTGCCAACAGGGATCTTTGGTCATTTAACCGTATAGTGATTTTAACTGATAGAAAGGATGGTATTTGCAATGAAAATAGCTCAATTTTATGACCAGGAAAAATATGTTCGTCTGGGACTGGTTGAGAACAACGAGCTGCGGCCGCTGGATTTTACCGGGGATATGATTGATTTTATCTGCAGCGGCCAGCGCCCGCTTATAGATGACCGGGTATTGGCGCTGGATGAAATTGACTTAGCTCCGGCGGTCAGCCGGCCGTCAAAAATTATCGCCATCGGCCTGAATTACCAGGATCATGCTGAAGAAGGCAAAGCGGAACTTCCAAAGACCCCGCTGGTTTTTGCCAAGTTCCCCAACAGTCTTGCTGCCCACCACCAGCCGATCTGCTGGGATGCCGCGATTACCAAAAAAGTGGATTTTGAGGCGGAACTGGCGGTTGTTATCGGCAGGCGGATATCCTGCTGTTCGGAAGCAGAAGCCGGTGAGGCGATTTTTGGCTATACCTGTGCCAACGACGTCAGCGCCCGGGATCTGCAATTCGGGGACGGACAATGGGTCCGGGGAAAATCTCTGGATACTTTTTGCCCTTTGGGTCCCTGGATTGTGACTGCCGATGATATTCCCGAGCCCCAGAATCTGGCCATCAGCTGCCGGGTGAATGGAGTGACCATGCAGAGTAGTAACACCAGCCGGATGATTTTCTCAGTTGTTTTTCTGGTCAGTTTTCTTTCCCGGCATTTCACCCTTTTTCCCGGCGATGTGATTCTGACCGGAACGCCATCGGGGGTCGGGGTTTTCCGGGATCCTTCAATCTACCTGCGGGATGGAGATCAGGTCAGCATCACGATCGAAAATATCGGTACTCTGGTTAATCATTGCCAGGTGAGGGAAGCTGTTAGGCCTTAAATATGCTTATGGGGCAGGGTGCCAACCCGGTGGGCATGCTCATGATGATGAATATGTAACTCTTCATCCAGGATGATTTTCCCATCTTCCATGGTATAGATGTGGTGAGCGGTTTCCTTGAGAAAATCAAATTCATGGGAAATAATAATATAGGAAAGTTTCAGGCTGTTTAATATTTCCATCAGCTTGGTCTTGGTTTTACGGTCAAGTCCGGCGGTGGGTTCATCAAGAAGCAAAATTTCAGGTTTCATCGCCAGTACCGTTGCCAGGGAAACCAGTTTTTTCTCCCCGCCCGATAATTTGAAAGTAACCCGGTCGGCAAAGTCGCTCAGGCCGAGAAATTCCAGGGTTTTCAGGGAAATTTCCCTGGCTTCTTCCCGTGAATAGCCAAGGTTCAAAGGACCGAAGGCTACATCTTCAATCACTGTAGGGCTGAATAGTTGATCGTCGGCGTCTTGAAACAACAGACCGATTTTCTGCCTGACAACCGCAAAATCTTCATCACTGACCACTTGTTGTCCCATAAATTCTATTCTACCGGAAGTTGGTTTTAACAACCCCATAATCAGGTGAAAAAGGGTGGTTTTTCCGCTGCCATTAGGGGCTACCAGACCGATGCGGTCCCCCTGAAAAAATTGCAGCTGCAGGTTTTTGATGACCGGTTCCCGCGCCGGGTAGTTGAATGTCAGGTTTGTTAACCTGAGCAGGGGGGTATCAGACATTATTTTCCTTTTTCAACAGGTTAAGGCAGCATGACCGTGAAGTTGATCTCAAGGACGGCCAGGCCAAGCAATGATAGTGACATCAGCAGGGCAAAAATGTAATTCTGATGCCCTTGGGGGTTTTCCTGTAATGAATAAAATTTGCCGCTGAACCCCCTGCAGATCATTGCTTCATGGACCCTTTTAGCCCGTTCGGCGGATCTGACAAACAGCATTCCCAGCAGGTAGGCATAGGTGCGGTAGGTGTGCAGGTTGGTTCCCGGGCAAAAATTGCGTATTCGGGCGGCCCGCATCAAGCGCTGGTATTCCTGCTCAATGACAAAAATATAGCGATAGGTAATGAGAATCAGATAGATCAATTTCCCCGGCAGGTGCAGACGGTTGAGGGCATGACCAATCCTGGCGGTGGTCATGGTGGAAACCAGGGCGATCATGGCCAGAAGAATGGCGATGGATTTTAAACTGATTTCCAGGCATAGCATGACCCCGGGACGGCTGATTGCCAGGGGGCCAAGGTGGAACCATATTTCTCCCTTATACGTCCAGGGTAAGAAAGCCCAGATCAGCAGGAGGAAACCTAAGACAATAGTGAGCCTCTGCATGACTTTTTTAAGCTCTAAACGGGCGAAAAATACCAGAATTATAGCTAGTAACAGGGCAGTTGCCAGAGTTGGCAGGCCATGGGCAAGGGCGACCAGAAAGGAATAGGCCGCAGCCGTTGTAACGCGTAAAGTCGGGTTCAAACGGTGGATGGGTGAGTTGCCGGTGGCGAAAGGTTCCTGGATCATGATGAAAAAAAGGTTAAAGGCTAAAGGCTAAAGGCTAAAGGTTGATTTTTTACGAAGTCATCAAGACAGCCTTACTTCTGTTGGCGGCGGGCGTGCAAATACGCCGCCAGTCCCACCAGCCCGATGATGTAACCGATGCCGCCGATGACATCAGGGATGCTCGGCTTATGTTCCCGGGCCTCGGCCAGCATCCGGTAGACCGGTTTCAGTTTGCGGTCCAGTGCTTTTTCCACCACCTCTTTGATTTCATCAGCACTCAGGGTTGTTTCTGTTGCTGCTGGCCGGATAGCAGTGTTTTTTGCTCCCGCAGCCGAAGTTGCATTTTCGTTGGTGGTGCTTTCTATTGTCGGGGAGGTGGTATTTGTGGGAGTTGCATTGATAATTTCATCTTTACTGACTGTCCATTCTCCCCGATGTCCCATGCCTGCAGTCAGGACAATTTTCAAAGCGGTTGATTGAGGAATCGGGAAGGAGAACTCTCCCTGGTCATTGGTTTTACCACTAAGGATCAATTGTCCTTGTGGGTCAAATACTTCAATCTTTCCGGCGCTGACTTTGCGACCGCCACTGAATTTACTTTCCGTCTGGACGGTATTGCCGTTGACCCAGGCGAAAATCATTACCTTGTGAGCCGCAGCCGACCCTGCCAGGGAAAAAAGGATGATCATGGTTGTTGCGATGATTAGTTTCCATGAACGCATGGGCTTAACTCCTGTTATTATTTGTCCGGCAGCATTTCCGGACTTACTTTTCTGATAAAACTTATGCAGAAAACGGTGATAATTCCTTCGATCAGCATCACCGGCAGATGGGCGGTAACCACCAGAGTAGCGACTTCAAAAAAGTTTTTTTCACTGAAATACAGGCTGGTTCCCACCAGCAGGGCGCTCATGAAGACGGACAGAAAGCCACAGGCAAAGGCGGCCGGCATGGCAATAGACGCTTTTTTGCTGATTAGGGGGGCGAAGAGATAAAAGCAGATAACCGCCGGCAGGGCCATGATGACCGTATTTACTCCCAGGGTGGTAATGCCGCCAAATTGAAAAATAATGCTTTGGAGCAGCAAGGCCACCATAATCGAAGGGAAGGCCGCCCAGCCGAGCAGCAGGCCTACAATGCCGTTCAAGATCAGGTGTACGCTTGACGGCCCGATGGGAACATGAACCAGGGAAGCGACGAAAAAGGCTGCGGAAAGGATGCCGGCCTGAGCCAGATGATCAAAATCAAGTTTTTTGATCCCAATGGACACGCCGGCTACCGCCAGGGCCATGCCGGAAAATAATACCGGTCCGGCCAGAACGCCTTCTGATATATGCATGAGTTATGTTTTCCTGATCTGGTTTGCTACTATTTTTCGGGAAAATTGAGCCATTCGTTAAATACTGCTCAACTTTCTGAGTTGCTCTAAAAATACCTGCCTGCGGACAGGCAGGGCTGAAATAACTCTCAGGGATGTTCCGGCATGCCTCTCGCTCATTCTCGCCGGCCGTCCATGGCCGGCTTCCGAGGCGTCCGCCGCGAATTACCTCGTGTGATTCGTTCGGCGGCCAATGCCGCTATGAGCCAAGCCAGAACATCCGGCAATATGTCCCTTTGGCAATGCAAGTCAGAAAGTTGAGATACTGGTTAACATAAATCTTGATTGCCGTCAGTTAAAAATTCATTATTCCCAGGGATGAAATTTAACCCAGATCACCGCCCCCATTTCCACATCCTTGGGTTTGCCGTCGTGCATCATCTTTTCAG
>JAYEKE010000046.1 GCA_034660915.1 Pseudomonadota bacterium | reverse complement strand
CGATAAACAAGATAGATCAGGAAACCGAAGATTACTAAGCGAATCATGGTTTTTTATCCTCTGTTTGCATGGGGACACCACTAAAGTAATGTCCCCGATTAGCCTCCCGGAGTTGCCGGGGCCTTCTTTTTTGCTGGCGAAAGTATTTTTCCGGGCAATTTCAACACTCGCACCGGAGTCGTAATCAGCCGTTTCAAAATCCCGCCGGTTTTTCCCGCCAGGCCGCGCAGCGGAATCGCCTTAACGACAGTTTTTCCAAAAGGCCCCCGGACGGAAAAGCGCATAACTATGAAAGTTTTTCCCTCTCCGGTAACAATATAACCTACTACCGGAACCGCGGCAATAACTTTATCAATGCTCTGCAAAGGCTGGATTCCCACTTCCATATCCACCTGGTTTGCCGGCAGGGAGATACTGCCACCCACCGAGATATTAACCGCCGGCCCCTTGAGCAGCACATCATCTGTCCGCATCACCCCGTTTTCAACCTTAAAACTGCCATCCAGGAAATCATAGGGAACCCCCTGGCTTAAATCCGGCAGACGAAAGCTCAACAACTGGGAAACATTCAGCAGGGAGGCAATATTGGCCAGGACCGGAAATCGTTTCAACCGGCCTTTAACAAAGGAAAAATCTACCTTGCCGTTCAGGCTGCGCCTCCAAATTTCCGCCTCATTGCCATTCCATTTCAACCCCACATTCAGCGTCCCTCCGCCTTCAAGGGGTAAACTTTTCTCAGAATATAAAGACAAAGATTGATTGAATTGAGCCAGATTAATCTGCTGCAGGTCAACCATTAAAGAAAATAAATCCTGATCCAGATCCCAGGATCCGTTTATTTTCCCCTCGCCTTCCCATAAGGAGCCGTTCAATGGTTTAATTTCCACTCGGTTTCCGCTGACCGCTCCCTGACAGTTCAAATCATCTATTTCCATGCTCCGGCCAACAAAGCGGCCAATGCTGCTTGAAAATGAAATTTCCTGACCTGAAAAATACTGCCGGTATTGAGATAATCGGGACGTCAAGGTAGATTTTTTTTTCGGCTGCGGAAAAAAGTCAGTCAGCAAAAAATTTTCGGAAACCTGGCGCAGGGATCCATGGAAATTCCCCTGTGAATCAACCCGCAACCGGCCATTGAGGGAGAAATCAGAATCACCCCTGGCAAAAGACAGCTGATCAAGTTCAATTACCGTATCTTGCGGAAACTCAATTGAAAAATATTTCCCCGGGGTTAAATTCCCCCGGCTTTCTCCTGAGGACACTTCATCATCCACATCTCCAAAAGAAATTTTTGGCCACTGCAGGGAAAGTTTAAGATAACTTTTTCTAAAAGGTACAGGAGCTTCTGACAATATTTTACCGTCGTCGCCGACAGCCGGAACCATTGTTTTTTGCCGCCGAAAATCACCGGGAGCAAAATAATCCGACTCAGCGGTTACTTTCACCTGGAGCTGTTCACCCTCGGCACTGAAATTCCCTGACAGTTTCACCTCCGAGCTCCCATTTCGACAAAAAAACTCACGCAAGCTGAACTTTCGCCCCTGACAATCACCCACCAGGTTTACATCATCCAACTCACAAGATAATTGGGGAATGAAAACCAGCAAATGATGCAAATCAACCTGTCCATTCACCCGCAACGACAAAAGATCATCGGGAAAACCACTGATTTTCAGGGCAAAAGACGACGGTTCGTCTGTGGGGACACCGCTAAAGCAATGTCCCCAGGCAGCAGGTTTAACCTTTAACTGGGGAATAATATTTAAGTCTTCCGGGTGAACCGCCGGGGAATTCAGCGAAATATCCAGTTTTAATTTCCGTTGATCAAAGTAATCGGTGATCATACCGGCGAAGGTTAGCGGTGATTTACCAATGATAGCAGAAAATTCCTGAAACTCCAGGAAACTGGAAGAACAACGAAACTTCCCGAAAACATTCTTTAGGGACTGGTCGAGATCCGGATGCGAAATCGCTAAATCTTTGAGAACACCATTGAGTTTCCAGGTCAGCTCCGGCTTTGATGAAAGTTTGCCATCAAGACGCAAAGTCCCCGTGCAGCTGCCGCTGAGCTGCCGGCAATCAGCTGCCGCTGCTGCCAGTTTCGGCAGACGCCGGCCCAGCAACCCGGCAACGGCAACCTTGAAATCATCGTTTAATCGCAGTTCATCGGGCAGGGTAAGCACAAAAGTATCTTCCAGCGTCAACCGGGGTTCATGATACCAGCTGGAAAGGGAGCCATTTAATCGCTGCTGGAAAAATGGCGGCATATCGCAATGGAGGTCAGCAAAATCTATTTTTTCACCCGTGAGCGCCAGATTACCGGTAAGATTCTGCCAGCGCCCGGGCACTCCGGCGGTTTTAAGAGACGCCCCGGACAAGCGCAGGGTACCGCCGATCAATCCCGGTTCTATGGGTTGGTGACCTATCTCGGCGATTTCAGTATAACGACCATCAATATAAATATCACTAAGCTGCACCAGACCCCGGGGAACTTGTTCCTGCCAGAACTTTATAAACTGTAGCGGCATTATTTTAATCGGCAAATAGCGGTATATTCTCTCCAGATCAAGCTGATTGCTGGAAATTCTGGCGTTTATCCGCCCCTGACGCCCCTGACGAATATCATCCAGCCGGCAACTTCCTGAAAGACTGAAAGCATCAGAGTCAATCCTGACTTCCGGCATATCGATAGTATTATAATTTTCCCCCAGACTGAAGCTGTACGAGATTGCCAGTTTCCTGATCGGCAGGCGGGCGGCAAAAACCCGCTGGTAATCCAGGTCGGCATCACTCAGAACAATATTTCCCCGGGAAGTAAAATGGCCCAGCAGGTCACCTTTATAGCTGCCATCCACGGAAACCCGGCCCCCCACATGATGCATGGGCACATGCTTCTGGTAGTATGGCCAGTATTGATCACCATCCAGGTTTTGCCCATGAACCTGGCAATCCAGCTGGATTCTGTCCCAATCCAGGGGCCAGGAAAGGTCTTGCAAGTCCCCTTCGATACTGAGGTGACCGGTTGTGGGGACACCGCTAAAGCAATGTCCCCGATTAACCGTGGCCGCTGAGAGAAAGAATGGTGCCGGATCTGAACTTCCGGCAAGATGAAGCTTAAAATCAAGTCCCTGCAGGCGGGTGGTAACCGGTTCAAGACAAAAACGTCGATCCTCAAAAGCAACCGTCCCCTTTTTAATTTGCAAGCTGACATCGTTAAAGGTATTGCACCAGGTAAAAGGGGGAGAATTACCAGTTGAAATGGTAGTACAGTATGGTTCAGCCGGAAACATTATCTCCGGCTGCCGGAAAAGGCCACTGCCAAAAGGTTCACCTTTTACCGCCTGGAGGTGAACAACTGGAAGAATCAGGCGCACCGAAGAAATCTCCAGCTGCCGATGCAGCAAAGGCCAGATATGAAAGCCGATTTTCACCGCTTCGGCACTGATCTGCTGTTTATCACCATCAACAAGGGAAAACCCGAGCATTTTCACCCCGATTTCACGGTCCACATAAAGCTTCAGTCGCCTGATCGTAACAGTTCCGGCTACCTGACTCTGAATGGCCGTCATCACCAGGGAACGATAATTTTCCAAATCCACCAGATTCGGCAGGGAAATAAGGGCGATAAAAAACAAAAAGAGGAAAAAAGCCCCGCTGCGCAAAGTAATTTTTTTTATTTTTTTTCTCATGGCAGCTACTATAATACCCGACACAAAGTAAAACATTTAACCGCCCTGGCCCCAGAGTGCAGCAGGGTATCAGCCGCAACCGCCAGAGTTGACCCGGTAGTCATCACATCATCACAAAGCATTATCGTTTTACCCGCCAGATCAGCCGACCGGCCAAGACTGAACACCCCGTCGAGGTTGATCATTCGTGAACTCCTATGCAAACCGGCCTGCTTGGGTGTTTTCCTGGTCTTTACCAGCAGACGTTTTTTCAGCGGTTTCCCAAGGTAAAGGGCGCAACGACTGGCAATAACCAATGCCTGATTAAATCCACGTGCCCGCCAGTCTGCAGCTGCCAGCGGCACGGCGACAACCATATCCACGTCATGAAAATCAGCCCCCCAACATTCCATCGTCGTTTCTACCAGTCTTTTCACCAGGGGAAGCAGCAGGTGCCGCTGCTGATATTTCCACCGATGGATAAGCTCCATCATCATACCTTCGTAGTGGAATCCTGAACGAATCAGTGCCACATGGTGACCAATTCCCCGAGGCTGCAGCACACAGGCATGTTTTCCACCATTATCCCCATAGGGATAGCCACATTTTTTACAAACAAGTCTGGTTATTGCCTTAAAACTGGAAGCACATTCGGGACAAAGAAAGGGTGTATAAGCTGAAGGGCTGGGTAAGCTGAAAAAAGGACTGCCGGCAGGATGACGACAGAGCAGGCAGTGGCGGGCAAAAAGCAAAGATCCGAGTGAGTATAAAAATGGGGACAGACCTTGTTTTTCTGCATTGATCATAACTTTTTTGCACGACAAAAAGAAAATGAAAAAACGGAGTCTGTCCCCATTTTTATACATCCTCAATATTATAAAATCAAGGATTTCCCGGTCATTTCCAGCGGGATAGCCAAACCCATAATTTCCAGGATAGTGGGAGCCAGATCCGCCAGAGAAACACTATCTCGCACCTGCCGACCGATAAACTGCTCACTTATGACAATACAAGGTACCGGATTCGTACTGTGGGCGGTTACCGGCTCACCTTCAGGGCTCAACATCTGCTCAACATTACCGTGATCAGCGGTAAAAAGAACCACCCCACCCACGTCCATAGTTTTATTCACCACTTGGCCGACACAAGCATCAACCGCTTCACAGGCCTGGATGGCAGCCGCCATGTTTCCCGTATGCCCGACCATGTCACCATTGGCAAAATTCAGGATAACCAGCTGGTACTTCTTCATCTCCAGGCGCCGGACCACTTCAGCCGCCACTTCATAGGCACTCATCTGTGGCTTTTCATCGTAGGTTTTCACCTCCCGGGGCGAGGGAATAAGGCAGTGCTCTTCTCCGGGAAAAGGTTCCTCCCGGCCACCGTTGAAAAAAAAGGTCACATGGGCATATTTTTCGGTTTCAGCAATATGCAGTTGCCGCAAACCGGCAGCCGCCACCACCTCAGCCAGCACATTTTTCAATTCCTCCGGTGGGAAAGCCACCGGCAGGTCAAAAGAAGCGTCATATTCGCTAAAACAGACATAGGAACTCAAGGATAATGATTGTCCACGGTCAAAGGCATTGAAATCCTTCTCAGTGAAAGCCCTGGTAATTTCCCGGGCCCGATCGGCACGAAAATTAAAAAAGATAATGCCGTCACCGTCATGAATACCAGCCCCTTGACCTTGGCCGTCAACCAATACCGTCGGTTTGACAAATTCATCCGTTTCCCCGGCTTCATAGGCGACATCGATGGCCACGGAAACATTTTCAGCCTTACGGCCCTGGCCGCCGACCAGAGTCTCATAAGCCTCTTGCACCCGTTCCCAACGCTGATCCCGATCCATGGCGTAAAAACGCCCCATGATGGTCGCTATGCGACCGGTTCCCAGTTCATCAAGATATCGCTGAAAATCCTCAAGATATCTTTTGGCACTGGTGGGCGGCGTATCGCGACCGTCAAGAAAGGCATGAATAAATACCTGTGGTAAACCACGATCGGCAGCCATTTCCAGCAGGGCTTTTAAATGATCAAGATGACTGTGAACCCCGCCGTCTGAAAACAGCCCCATAAGATGGAGGGTCCCTCCGGCACTACTGATTTTCTCCATGCTCTCCAACAACACCTGGTTATTGGCAAATGTTCCATCGGCGATACTTTTGGAAATTCGGGTCAGGTCCTGATAGACAACGCGGCCGGCACCCATGTTAAGATGACCAACCTCGGAATTGCCCATCTGCCCTGCCGGCAGGCCAACCGCCAGGCCTGAAGCCTGCAACGTTGTCTGGGGATAACGTTGAAAAAGCCGGTCAATCACCGGCGTTTTCGCCTGGGCGATGGCATTCCCTTCCACTGCCGCAGAAACACCCCAGCCATCGGCAATAATCAAGACCACACATTCAGGTTTACTCTTCATCCAGCCTGTTCCTTGAAGGTCACCAAGTCCGCGGATAATTCATAGGTATTATAATGTCCGCATCCAGGACAACGGGGCAACCAGCCAGCGGCATGACGCTGGCAATGATTACAGATAAAAACCAGGGGCGGATTTTCCTCCAGCCCCATGGCTTCCTTGAACTGATCCGCCGCCTCATTTAACTGGTGTGACTGCCGGTAGGCAAGCTCACCAGCCAGCATTTTAATCAACGGATTATTAACCTCCTGTTTCTTAAGCTCGGCAAGCAACCCGGCTGCCCGCTCAAGCCGCTGTTGTCGCAAGCAGAAAAAAGCAAATAAAAGGCGGGCCGGCCAATAATCCTGGTAGCGGGAAACAGCTTTACGATAATATTTTGCTACCATTTCCTCACCGTTTTCAGACGCTGACAAAAGCAGCCGCTCACCTTCCAGTAGAAACCAGGCATTGGGTTGCCGGCTGTATCCCTGTTTTAATGCCGCCAGGGCGGTCTCAATTCTTTTCGGATTCTGCAGCTCCTGTTCCGCCATCGTAGCCTGGAGAATATAAGCCGGGACGTATTTCTGATTTCTGTCCAATACCTCTTTCAGGGACTGTTCAGCAGCTTCCCGGTTCCCGGCATGCCACTGCTGCACTGCCAGCTCATAACGGCAATTATCCAACTGGACCGCAATTTCAGCCTGTTGTTCTTTATTTTTTGCCGCTTTCGCAATTTTTCCCAATTCCTGCCAGGCGGCAATGGCTTCCTGCCAGTAGGTCTGGGCCATCAGTTTATCCACCAGCAGGTTCAGGATTGAAACATTTTTGGGATAACGACCTTTCAGATAATTGAGATAGTTAAGTAAACGCAAATCATCGCCCAGAGATTCCAGCACCTCAGCCTTGAGCCATTGGAGACAACTGTCATCGGGATCGATTTTCAACCCGTCTTCAATAATCTCCATGGCCGCTTGCGGCTCTCCGGCATCCAGCTTGACCCGGATCAAATCCCGACGAATTTCCTGGTTCTCCCCATCCAGTTTCAAAGCCCGCTTCAGCTGTTTGGCAGCTTTTTTATAATCGGCAGCCAGCCAGCTTTCCAGGCCCTGCCTGGTCACCTGTACTGCCTGTTGAATCTGCCGATGTCCTTTTCGCTGCTTGAACTCACGAGAATAACGAAAAATAGATTTGGCGCTAAACAAAAATATCATTACCAGACCGCCAGCGGCAAAGGAAAGCAGAATAAAAAACGGCAGGGATCCATGGGTATCAAGACCAGTTGCCAGATGCAGGGTCAAGGATTGGGGATTGAGATACAACAGGTAGGAAAACAATAACAGAAACAGCAATCCAAACAGGAGCAGGAAACGATAGATCATCAGATTCTCTCTTTGTAAAAAACATTTTCAGCTTGCATGGCACCCACAGTACTTGCGCGCTTAGAGCTTTTTCTGTAATTCATCTCTTTGGATATCGCCATCACGCAAAATTTGAGCAAGAAACCCACGACCAAAATTCTTTCATTATTTTTCCTTCCTTAAACTCATGGTTGTATTATTGCGCATTGTCTGAGTGGAAGCGAACAAAGAAGATGAATCTGTTACGAAGCCATCAATCAATAGTGATATGGCTCCCCCCGCAAAATAGTCAGTGCCCGGTAGAGCTGTTCCAGCAGCAGAACCCGGGCCATCTCATGGGTAAAAGTCATGGGGGAAAGCGACAGCTGGAAATCTGCCTGTTCCAGGACCTCTGCAGCCAGGCCATAAGGTCCAGCAGCCAGAAAATTTATTCCAGCTCTGCCACTTTCAAGCTGCCGCGAGAGAAAACCGGCAAATTCCAAGGTGGTAAACGCTCTGCCATGTTCGGTCAGAACAACCCGAAAAAAATTATCCCTGGTTAATGTCTGGATCAACTGTGGGGCCTGACGCCGACAAAACTGCCGGGGATCTTCTTTGCTCCCCAGGCGCATTTCTTTTATTTCCCGATGCTCGACCGGAACATAGCGTTGCAGCCGCTGCAGATAACCGTCAATTTCAACTTGCAGCCGGGAGTTTCTGGTCTTGCCGACAAAGGTAAATCTCAACTGCACGCAAGCAGCCCATGGGAAAAATCCAGGCGTGGGGCGTCACTCCAGATCCCTTCCAGATCATAAAACGCTCTGACCGGTTCATGAAAAATATGGACAATAATATCTCCATAGTCCAGCAGAATCCAGTTTCCCGCTTTCAAGCCTTCAACTCCAAGCGGCAGCATCCCCTGTTTTTTCATTTCAATCTGGATATTTTCAGCCAGGGCCTGGACGTGACGATCCGAATGACCGTTGCAGACAATCAAAATGTCAGTAACCGATGACAACCCCCGCAAATCAAGGGCCACGATGTTTTCACCCTTTTTATCCTCAATCGCCCGGTAAACAGCCGTCGCCTTTGCTGACAGGTTCGCTAAAATATCGATATCAACCTCATATTAAAAAATTAATAATTCAACCAATGCTTCGCCTGCTTGTCGCCCTGCTGCGCACGGGGTCAGAATTGAATTCTGTCCCCACATCGAGACTAGCCTAACTGCTGCGGTACAAGTCATGTTCCAGGATATAATCATTAACAGCGTCCGGCACCAGACAAGTGATGGAATATCCCCATTGCCGTTCCCTGCGGATCATACTTGAAGAAATATCCAGCCTGGTAACCGACTGAAAATAAACCCGATTGCCACTATGATGACAATAAACTCCTTCTTTTTCATAACAAAAATCAGCCCTTGTGGCAACGGGAAAAATATCCATGTTCCCGTCATCCAGCCAGCCGGGCTCAGACCCTGAGCGGGACATAACCACAAAATGACTGACGCCAAACAATTGCCGGTAAGATTTCCAGGTGGAAATTTCACTAAAAGCATCCCAGCCGATAATAAAATAAAGTTCGTGACCGATTTTTTTCCGGAAGCCGGTGAGGGTATCGATGGAATAGGAAGTACCGCCTTTATCCAGTTCATAAGTGGAACAGTGAAATTTTGCCTCTCCCCGGATGGCCAGTTCTACCATCGCCAGGCGCTGTGCTGCCGATCCAACCCGGACATTCTGTTTGTGGGGCGGTATCGCTGCCGGCATGAAAAAAAGTTCATCCAGCCCACAGGCCCGACATACCTCCGCCGCCGCCCGCAGATGGCCACAATGAATCGGGTCAAAGGTGCCGCCAAAGACACCTACCCGTTTATTGACGGATCTGTCCATCACCATAAATAATATATTTAGTCGTCGTTAAGCCTTCCAGACCCATGGGACCATAGGCATGGAGTTTGGTAGTGCTGATGCCGATCTCCGCCCCCATCCCCATCTGGCCGCCATCACTGAAGCGGGTTGAAGCATTAACCATCACTACGGAAGAATTAACCCGCTGCAAGAATGCCTGGGCCTGATGGTATTCAGTGGTCACAATGGCTTCCGTATGATCAGAACCGTAGCGGTTGATATGGTCTATGGCCTGGTCCAGATCATCCACCACCCGCACTGCCAGAGTCAGAGTCAGATATTCGGCATACCAGTCTTCCTCCGTCGCCGGCAGGAAATCGGGAACTATGGCCCGGGACCGCTCACAAGCACGCACTTCAACTCCGGAATTTTTTAAAGCCGCGGCCATCAGCGGCAGAAAATCAGCGGCGCTCTGCTGGTGAACCAAAAGGGTTTCCAGGGCATTACAAACCCCCGGCCGCTGGGTTTTCGCATTGATGACGATATCCCTGGCCATGGTATAATCGGCATGCTCATCCACAAATACATGGCAGACGCCCTTATAATGTTTAATCACCGGAATGCGGGAATTGGCCACCACAAAGCGGATCAGACCCTCACCACCCCGGGGAATGATCAGATCGATATATTCTTCCAGTTTGAGCATCTCGGTAATGGCTTCCCGATCAGTCAGGGAAACCACCTGGATAACATCACCGGGAATGGAGGTCTGCCGCAGGGCTGTCTGCAAGACCTCCAGGATTGCCAGGTTGGAATGGATGGCTTCCGAACCGCCCCTGAGCAGCACTCCGTTTCCCGCTTTCAGGCATAAACCAGCCGCATCGGCGGTTACATTGGGCCGGGACTCATAAATCATCCCGACAACTCCCAGGGGAATCCGCATTTTACCGACCATCAGGTTGTTGGGACGTTTCCACATCCGGGTTATTTCACCAACGGGATCCGGAAATGACGCCACCTCTTCCAGACCGGCAGCCATGGATTCAATCACATCGTCACTCAAGGTCAAACGGTCAATCATGGCGGCTGACAGGCCTTGTTTTTCCGCTTCGATTAAATCCAGCTGGTTTTTTTTCTGCAAAAAAGCCCGCTGATTGCGTAAACCGGCAGCCATCAGCTGCAAAGCCCGGTCTTTTTCCGTCGTCCCGGTAGCCGCCAGAACCCGGGATGCTTTTTTTACCTTTTGCGCCAACGAGATTATTTCCGCTGCCAGGATCATGATTCCTTTTCCTCTCTTTAAACCTTTACACCTTAAACCTTACACCTTACACCTTTATCCTTTATCCTTTATCCTTTATCCTTTATCCTTTATCCTTCATCAACCACCACCAGGTTATCCCGATGAATAACCTCATCCACCGAATGATAACCCAGGGCTGCTTCAATCTCCCAGGAATGACATCCATTGATTCTATTCACTTCATCCACGGCATAGTTAGAAAGTCCGCGGGCGATCTCCCTGCCCTCTTCATCATGGCAGGAAACCGGATCGCCAATCCCAAAGCTGCCCTCGGTTTTAAGGATGCCGGAAGGCAGCAAGCTTTTACCGCCCCTGATAATGGCCCGCACCGCGCCCTGATCGAGAACCAGAACACCCCGGGATTTTACCCCATAGGCCAACCAGTGTTTACGACAGGTCAAACGGTTTTCCCGGGGCAGAAACAGGGTTCCTTCCTCTTCACCGGCCAGAACCCGACTCACAATTCCGGAACGTTTGCCGTTGGCGATGATCGTCGGAATCCCGTAAGCCACCGCCTTTTTCACCCCCTGGAGTTTACCGACCATCCCGCCGCTCCCCAGGGAACTGCCGCTTAAACCAGCCAGAGACTCAATATTACTGTCTACTTCGGGGACCAGGGATAGAAGCTCAGCCCGGGGATTAACTTTTGGATCTTCAGCATAAAATCCGTCAATATCAGTAAGCATCATCAACAGATCAACTTCAACCATAGAGGTCAACAACGCCGCCAGGTTATCGTTATCACCAAATTTGATTTCCCTGACCACTACCGTATCATTCTCATTCACTATCGGAATCACGCCCTGTTGCAGCAGGGTGGCAATGGTATTTCGGGCATTCAGGTAACGTCGACGATTATGGATATCATCGCCAGTCAGCAAAACTTGGGCCACCACCTGCTTATAGCGGGCAAAAGCCTGTTCATACTGCCACATGAGACGCACCTGACCAACCGCGGCGCAAGCCTGTTTCTCCGGAATGGTGGCCGGGGGCTGCTGATAGCCCAGCACACCACGGCCGGCAGCCACCGCGCCGGAGGTAACAATAACAAATCGATATCCCCGCTCGATCAGCCGGGAAATCTCGGTCGCAAAGCGGGAGAAGAAATCAACATCCAGCCGCCCATTGTCAGCAGTCAAAACGGCACTGCCCAATTTGACCACCACCAGACTGGTGTTTTTCAATATAGAAGTACGCCTACTGTCCCGGGTGTCCTTTTCCCCCATTCTTTTTCCTTCATCCAAAATAATGGCTAATAACTAAATTAAGCGATTAGCTTTTAGCACTTAGCTATTAGCTCAATAATTACAATATTTTCAATATTATACATGGTAAACATTCGACTACGTTTTCAGAAAAGATAAAAATACTCTCACAGAGGCACAAAGTCACAGAGAACCCGAGTCATTTGCCCTCTGTGACTCCGTGTCTCTGTGAGAAATAATAAAAATTTGTCAATCTATAGACAAAGTCGAATATTTACTATACATGCTCACCCGATGGGTGTTGTTACTAATCAACTCAACTTTCTGAGTTATTTAAGTAATTGAAATAAAAGTATATTTTTGTCGTTTCAACTATATGTTTTTTGCTTTTCTCAGCGTCTTTGCGCCTTTGCGCGAGGCAAAAAGCATATGGCGTGCAGAAACATATGGAAATGTTCAACTATAAAATCAATAAATTACAGATTTATACGATTTCCAAAGCAACGCAGAAAGTTGACTAATCAACTTAAAGCCCTGATTATTAAAAGCTAAATGCTAATGGCTAACCGCTAATAGCTCAGCTCAGGTAACTGAAAAATTCATGCCGGCATCAAACACATCGGCTGCTCTTTATGGTTACTAATGCAAAAGTCTTCCCTTGTCAACGCTTTGCCGTCAAGCCTGCATCAAGAAATTTTACTTGTATTTTTCATGGGTATTGTGATAACTATCACGACAAGCTTAAATCTGGAGAGGGTTATAGGGACATGAAACAGAAAGATATCAAGATTCCGGAAGCAACGATAAGGCGTCTATCCGCTTACATCAACTGCTTGGAAAGACTGGATCACAAGGGATACCAGGTGGTTTCATCTGAACTACTGGGGGAATCCTGCCAGGTAAGCCCGGCCCAGATTCGTAAAGATTTATCCTATTTCGGCGAATTCGGGGTCCGGGGGGTTGGCTATGCCACCAAAAACCTGGCAGAAGAGATTAAAGTAATTCTCGGGCTGGATTGCATCTGGCCTACCGTGCTGGTGGGTGTGGGACATCTTGGCCATGCCCTGCTGAATTTCACCTCTATCCGGGAACATGGCTATCGCATGGTTGCCGCTTTCGACAGCGACCCCGGAAAAATCGGCATGGAGGTGTCGGAAGGGCTCCATATCCAACCCATCGAGGAACTGGTAAAAACCACCAGCCGGGAGAAAGCCACTATCGGCATCATCACTGTGCCGGCTTCCAGTGCCCAGGCTACTGCTGATCTGCTGGCTGAAGGTGGAGTAAGCGGCATCCTCAATTTTGCCCCTTTCAAAGTCAAGGTTCCGGACAACATCACCATGAGGAATGTCTCCATTGTCAGCGAGCTGGACACCCTGGCCTACTTGCTCTCCAGCAAGAAGCCACGGCGCCGGCAGAAAAAAAGTAAATAGCATTACCTATTTTTAAGCACTTTGCCAAGATAACAGCCGGTGGCAGAAACTTCAATGCCGGCAACTTCTTCCGGGGTACCGGTGGCAATTACTTTTCCTCCTTTATCGCCCCCTTCCGGCCCCAGATCGATAATATAATCAGCCACCTTGATCACCTCCAGGTTATGTTCAACCACCAGCACAGTATTCCCGCCATCCACCAGGCGTTGCAACACCTGTAAGAGCTGGCGGACATCGTGAAAATGCAGGCCGGTGGTCGGTTCATCCAGCAGGTAAAAAGTCCTGCCGGTGGCCCGTTTTCCCAGTTCCCGGGACAATTTCACCCGCTGGGCTTCTCCTCCCGACAGGGTAACCGCCGCCTGTCCCAGGGTTATGTAGCCTAGACCCACATCCTGCAATGATTGCAACCGAACGATGATTCGCGGGATAGCGGCAAAAAATTCAGCTGCCTGGTTGACAGTCATGGACAGCACCTCGGCAATATCTTTGCCTTTATAACGAACTTCCAGGGTATCCCGATTAAAACGGCTGCCGCTGCAGGTGTCACAGGTAACAAAAACATCCGGCAAAAAATGCATTTCAACCCGCATCATTCCCTCGCCCCGACAGGCTTCACAACGGCCACCCTTGACATTGAAACTGAAACGGCCGGGACTATAACCACGCACCCGGGACTCGGGCAGGGCGGCAAACAATTCCCGGATCAGGGTAAAAACCCCGGTATAAGTGGCCGGATTGGAACGGGGCGTCCGGCCGATGGGACTCTGATCAATATTAATCACTTTATCAAGGTAATGCAGGCCGCTGATTGACTTCACCGGACCGGCTACTTTCCGGGAATCATGAAGATAGTTGTGCAGGGACGGATACAGGGTATCATTCACCAGGCTGCTCTTGCCGGAACCGGAGACACCGGTAACACAGATGAACAAACCCAGGGGCAGATCCACGGCAATGGATTTAAGGTTGTGAATGGTCAATCCCCCCAGGGACAAGCGCCGGCTGGTAACAGTCCGACGTTTTTTCGGTACCTCAATAAACTGCCGACCGGAAAGATACTGCCCGGTGAGAGAATTTCCGGCCGCGATCTCCGCCGGTGATCCCTGGGCCACCATTTTACCGCCCAGACGGCCGGCCCCGGGACCCATATCGATCACGTGATCAGCCCGCATGATCGTCTCCTGATCATGTTCCACCACAATCAGGGTATTCTGCAGATCACGCAGCCGAAACAGCGACGCCAGCAGTTTTTCATTATCCCGCTGGTGCAGGCCGATGCTTGGTTCATCCAGCACATACAAGACCCCGGTCAAACCCGAGCCAATCTGGGTGGCCAGGCGGATCCGCTGGGACTCTCCACCGGAAAGGGTCGCTGATTCCCGGGCCAGGGTCAGGTAATCAAGCCCCACATCAAGGAGAAAAGAAAGACGCTGGGCAAGTTCTAAGAGTACCCGCCCGGCAATGGCCTGCTGGGTAGGCGGCAGGGACAAGTCCTGAATAAAAGCCAAGGCCCGGGGTAAAGGCAGAGAAGTCAGCTCATGGATATTCAGGCCGGCTATTTTCACGTGCAGACTCAAGGGCTTTAACCGGCTGCCGCCGCAGTCAGGACAGGGAACCGGAGAAAGATAGCGGCGCAATTCGTCATCAGCGCCATCCTGGGCCTTGAGTTTGCGTTCCAGTGCCGGAATCACCCCTTCAAATTTACGCTTCGGCACCCGTCCATGCCGTCCTTCGGCCAGCAGTCCGGGAATCTTTTCCTCGCCGCTGCCATAAAGAACCAGCTGCTGAACCTCCGGAGACAGAGTTGCAAAAGGCTGATAAAGATCAAAACCATAATGGCGGGAAAGGGGCAGGAGAACATGCTCCTGGTAAAAAGGCTGGGAGCGGTGCCAGGGGGCGATGGCCCCTTCCCGTAATGAAAGACCGGAATTGGGAACCACCAGTTGGGGATCAAAAAGCTGTTCGCTTCCCAGGCCGGCACACCGGGGACAGGCCCCGTAAGGATTATTGAAAGAAAACAGCCTCGGAGATATCTCGGCAAAACTGATACCACAGCGGATGCAGGCCAAACGGGTGGAAAAGAAAAGCCGCTCCCCATCCACCACCTGCACCGCCACCACCTCATCGGCCTTGGTCAGTGCCAGCTCAATGGAATCGGTCAAGCGGCGCTGGATGTTTTCCTGCACCACCAAACGATCAACCACCAGGGCAATATCATGAATCCGGTAACGATCAAGCTCCGGGACTTCTTCCAGCGGGTAAATCCGGCCATCCACTTCAACCCGAAGAAAACCTTCACGAAGCAGATCGGCAAACAGCTGGCGATATTCACCCTTGCGCCCCTGCACCAGGGGAGCCAGAATCAGCAACCGGCTCCCGGATGGTAAAGCGATCACCGCGTCAACAATCTGGGCAACCGTCTGCGAACTGATCTCCTGCCCGCACTGGTAGCAATAGGGGGTTCCCACCCGGGCGTAAAGCAGTCGCAGGTAGTCATAAATCTCGGTTACGGTCCCCACAGTAGAACGGGGATTATGGGAAACCCGCTTCTGTTCGATCGCGATGGCCGGTGATAAACCGGTAATCTCGTCCACATCCGGTTTATCCATCAACTGCAGGAACTGACGGGCATAGGCCGACAGAGACTCTACATAACGACGCTGGCCCTCGGCATAGATGGTATCAAAAGCCAGGGAGGATTTACCGGAACCACTCAAACCGGTAACCACCACCAGCTGATGGCGGGGAATCTCCAGATCAATATTCTGCAGATTATGTTCCCGGGCACCTTTAATGCTAATACTGTCCATAATACCTTAGTTAATCACCTTGCTATCTTACTGCAAACTGTCCTATATTAGCGAAAACGGACTGGAGTTTACCTTTTTTTTAACAAAGTGTCAAAACGAATAGTGATCAGGAATTCCCCTGAAAATGAGGTTAAAGATGAAAAAACTATGTACCTGGCTGCTGATAACCGTCTGTATCCTCGGATTCAGTCATCAGCTGTCGGCCACCACCACCAGCCAAAAGTCTGAACCCCTGCGCCTCGTCTACATCGGGGGCATTAACGGTTATCTTAATCTTTGCGGCTGACACCGCCACCAGATGGGCGGTCTGCCCCGACAAAAGACGATCATCACGGCCATGCAGCAGGAACACCCCGCGAACCAATTGCTGCTGATCAACACCGGCAACCTGACCAAACCATCCATCAAAAGGGACTATGAACTCAATCGCCGGCAGACTTCCATCATCACCAAAGTTTATCAGCAGATGGACTGTGATGTCCTGACCCCCGGATTCCAGGAACTCATTGATGGTAATATGATTATCACCGCACTGGTGAAGGCCGCCGGAACCATGCCGCTGGTATGCAGCAACCTGAAGAATGTCAATAAACTGGGAATCAAACCCTATGTCGTACTGCATAAAAGCGGTCGTAAAATCCTCATTACTTCTCTGATGGACCCCAGGGTGGGGAAAAAAGCCATTCATGGACTACGGATTGAGGAGCCGGCTGCCAGCCTGAAAAAAATTCTTGCCGCCGTGCCCCATGATCTGGCTATCACTGTCCTCCATTTTTCCGACCGCAAGGCCAGAAAAATAATCAGTCAGGTACCCGGCATTGATCTGGCTATCCTGGCTACCCAACGGGGCATCATGGCCACCCCGGAGGCTGCCGGGAAAAGCTACCTGGTCAAAAACAACAATCACGGCAAAACAGTTAACTACCTTGACTGGGATTTCGCCAGCCGGAAACCGATAAAGTACAGCAGCCTGAAAGTCAGTAAAGAAGATATAAAGCCGGAGCCAAAAATCGCCAAACTGGTCAATGATTATGAAATCTGGCTGAGAAATTATTATATCAGGCTGGAAAAAGCAGCGGACGAAAGCGGCACGGATGAACAGCAGACTTCAACCTACGTGGGTTTCCAGACCTGCGCCCAATGCCATCCGGAGATTGTCGCTGACTGGAAAACCAGCCGCCACGGGCGGGCGTATGCCAGCCTGCAGAAAAAATGCAAAGACTACTGTCCGGACTGTCTGCCCTGCCATGTCACCGGCAAAAAAAATCCTTTAAACGGGGTTGGGTTTTTGAGTCCGAAAAAAACCCCGCATTTATTCGATGTCCAGTGTGAGCAGTGCCACGGTTCAGCCCACCAGCATGTCAAAAATCCCAAAAAGCCGTATGGCGTGACCATCACCCAGGATACCTGCATCGTCTGCCATACGGGCCAGAGTGATCCCGAATTTTCTTTTGACCATAAAATCGACCTGGTCAATCATTAAAAAAGCTTTTAGTACCTTACTCCTGAAAGTCTGTCACTATTTTCAGTACCCCCTTGAGGGGTAAAAAAAACAAGAAATTGTTAAGTGCTTCACGGGTTCTTTGCCGTCAGGCAAAGGTTCCGATGAAGAAACTTATGCAAGGCTAAGTGCTTCACGGGTTCTTTGCCGTCAGGCAAAGGTTCCGATGAAG
>JAYEKE010000045.1 GCA_034660915.1 Pseudomonadota bacterium | reverse complement strand
TTAAGGAGCGGAGGGTTTTTTTCTCTTTCCCGGGGTGTAGTAAGGGGAATGCAAGCTGTTCATTGATGAGAACCCGCCTGGCTACATGTCGCAGATAGTCAATCTTTTTTTCCTCCGGACTGTTGGCCTCGGGGGCATTGAGAAAGAACTCCTTGTAGTTGGCATATTCTCCTTTTTTATCCAGAAATTGCTGGATATGAGAGTTCTCGTAGGCCAGAAAACGTGGATCAATGGTCTCGGTTTCATAGAGGAACAGGGGCATGAGGCGCAGTCGGCCATCATCAAAATAGGCGGGAATAGTTGAAAATCCCCCGGCGGCCTGGCGTATTTTCCCCTTTTCCAGTAGCCTGGCGGTAATAACCGGCTCCTCTTCGATTTTGCTAATCTGGATTTCGATGGGGGTATTCAAAGTGGTTTCCACCAGGGTTTTCAGGTTGGTCAGGTTTTCCTGATCTTTCTGGCAGGAATCCATGAATTGCTGGTAAAAGTTACGATCCATCTGTAATGCTCCTTTTTTAAGATGTGGGGACATACGACGTGGGGACAGAATTCAATTCTGTCCCCGTGCGAAACACCCCAAGGGCACTTCCTCGCTGTCGCTCAGTAAACATCTGGGACAGCCCCCGGTGAAGCTGGGGACAGTCCCGAGTTTACTAAGGGCGCAAGCGAAGCAAAGGTGCAAACCAGTGCGACAAGCAGCAGAAGCTTTACGAAGATGAAGCTTTTTCCGGGGCATCGTTTTCGCGATTTTTAACCAGAGGATCAGATGCGGGATTTTGTTGTTGGAAAACTTGATCCAAGATACCATTGATGAAGGATCCGGAATCTTTGTCCCCGTAGCGTTTACTGATCTCAATGGCTTCATTAATGGATACTTTTGGTGGGATATCAGGGCAATAGAGCAATTCAAAAACAGCCAGGCGGAGGATGTTACGATCCACATAAGACATGCGGCTCAATTTCCAGTTAAGAGAACAGCCGCTAATGGCCTGATCTATTTCTTTGAGGTGTTTAATCACTCCCTGGGTCAATTGATTAGCAAATGGACGGCTGTCTTTTGACTGGCCGAAATGATCCCAGTAGGTTTCCAGACAGGAACGAAAATCACTGTCTTTGACAATATCCAACATATAGAGCATCTGCAGGGAAAACTCCCTGGCTTTTCGTCGGCTGCTGGTCATAAGTTATGCGGTCTCAATTGTAGCAGAAGGATCAAATATTATGTAAAAGATCAATGGTTTCCAGCAGGCTGACAGCAGCATCCCAGCCTTTATTACCTGATTTGGTTCCGGCCCTTTCTATGGCCTGCTCCACGTTATTGGTGGTCAGAATTCCAAAGGCAATGGGCAGTTCGGTCTCCAGTGACGTCTGGGCAATTCCTTTGCTGACTTCAGCCGAGACGTAATCAAAATGAGGTGTATCCCCTTTAATGACCGCGCCCAGGCAGATAATCCCATCGAATTTACCGCTTTTGGCCAGTTTTTTAGCCACCAGGGGGGTTTCAAACGCTCCTGGAATACGGTATACTTGACAGGAATCAGGATCAACACCATGTCGCTGCAGGGCATCCAGAGCGCCTTCCAGCAGGCGTTCAGTAATAAAGCTGTTGAAGCGACTGATGACCACCGCGATTCGGTATCTTCCACCCTGATGCAGATTGCCTTCGATGTATTGTACCATTGCTATTCCCCTTGCTGACAGTTGTTTTGCTCCGGGTTATCTATAACGCTGATCATATGTCCCATTTTCTCACATTTGGTTTTCATGTAGCCCAGATTTATTTCATTGGGTTCAATTTCCATCGGTACCCGTTCCACAACTTCAATGCCATATCCCTGCAGGCCGATAATTTTTTTGGGATTATTGGTGAGGAGGCGGATTTTTTTCAGGCCGAGGTCAGCCAGAATCTGCGCGCCGATGCCGTAATCACGCAAATCAGGCTTGAAGCCCAGTTCTTCATTGGCTTCAACGGTATCCCGCCCATGTTCTTGCAGACAATAGGCTCTCAATTTGTTGATCAGGCCGATTCCCCGGCCTTCCTGGCGCATATAGAGGAGGACGCCCCGTCCTTCTTTTTCGATCCTTTCCATGGCTGCATGCAGCTGGTCAGCACAATCGCAGCGCAGGGATCCCAGGGTGTCACCGGTAAAGCATTCGGAATGGACCCGGACCAGGGTGGGGTTATCACCATCCAGTTCACCTTTAATCAAAGCTAGATGGTCAAGTCTGTCCACCTCATTTTCATAGGCAATAATTTCAAAATCTCCGTGGCGGGTGGGCAAGTGTGCCTGCACCGCCTTGTGAACCAGGGATTCTTTGCGCATGCGATAGGCGATTATATCGGCAACGGAAATGATTTTCAGTTCATGTTCACGGGCAAATTCCTGTAATTGGGGCATCCGGGCCATGGTGCCGTCATCATTCATGATTTCACAAATGACTCCACAGGGTTTCAGCCCGGCAAGCCGGGCCAGGTCCACGGATCCTTCGGTTTGTCCGGTGCGCACCAGAACGCCACCTTTCCGGGCCCGCAGGGGAAAAATATGTCCCGGGCGGTTTAAATCATGGGGGCCGGCGGCATCATCAATGGCGGTTAAAATGGTTTTGGCCCGGTCGGCTACGGATATTCCGGTGGTGACCCCACGCCGGGCTTCAATGGAGATGGTAAAAGCGGTCTGAAAACTGGAGGTGTTATCGACAACCATGGGCGGCAGATTGAGATAATCAGCTCGCTCCTCGGTTAAGCTGAGACAAATCAAGCCGCGGCCGTTTTTAGCCATAAAGTTAATGGTCTCCGGGGTTACTTTTTCAGCCGCCACGACCAGATCTCCCTCATTTTCCCGGTCTTCATCGTCAACCAGGATGACCATCTTGCCGGCTTTTATATCTTGTAGTGCATCTTCAATTTTTGCAATAATCATTACTTTTCCTTTTCCTTTAAAATAAAACTCAACCTAAGCAAAACCATGCCTTTTGAGAAACGTTTTATCAATAGCTGAAGCAGACCCTTTTTCTTCCTCCACATGAAGGAATCGATAAATATATTTCCCCACCAGATCATTTTCCAGGTTGACAATATCGTTTATCTGTCGCCACCGGAGGGTCGTCCGGTTGAGCGTATGGGGGATGATGGCTAGCGTAAAAGAAGTGGAATCGCAGCTGGCAATTGTCAGGCTGATGCCGTCAATAGCTATGGAGCCTTTTTCAATAACATAGCGAATAAGTTGAGGCGCGGCGGTAATGGTGAAAATGGTAGCATTGGCATCCGACGTGCGTCCGACGATAGTGGCGATTCCATCTATGTGACCGGAGACGAAGTGCCCGCCAAAGCGGCCATTAGCCGCCATAGCTCTTTCCAGGTTAACCGGATCCTTTCGTTGGAGCAAACCAAGTGCGGATCGCTCCTGTGTTTCAGCAGAGACGTCAAAACGTAGAGAAGAGGCGGAAATATCAGTAACCGTCAGGCAAACTCCATTGACTGCGATACTGTCTCCAAGGTGACAGTCCTGGCGAACAAGTTCTCCTTTAACGGCCAAGCTGCCGGAGCCCCGAGTCACGTTAACATCCTCAATGTAACCGATCTCTTCAATAATGCCAGTGAACATGATGTCCGGATGTTGCTATAACAGATTGATAATACAAGCAATAATTATCATCGCGATATAGCAATAATTCTTTTCAGAGTCAAGAAAAAACCGGGCAATACGGATGAAAGACAAGAGGCTATTCAGCAGTGGATGGATCTCGTAGCAGTTAAAACAATCCTTGGTGGGCGATGATGGCGCAATAAATACAATATAAGAAATACTTGACAATGAGTGCTCATTTGGCTTATTAGTGGATGGCGATGGAGAGGGGGGCTCATACAGGCCCGTGATTTATTTCACCATGCTACTTCAGAGGTTTGGAGCCATTGCTTAATTAAGTAAAAGGGATAGTCTGCCGAGGCAGGGGATATATGCTCGGAAAAGCAAGGTCCTTTATTGTAAGCTGCTGTTTTTATTATCTTATAATTTTGAAAAGATGAGGAAATGCAGATGAAGTCTGGAAGTAATCTTGAGAAGGTTTTAACCGCGGGACATTTTGCCTTTACCGGGGAGGTTGGTCCGCCCCGGGGAGCGAATGTCGAGGCAGTCAGGGAAAAAGCGAAACACTTAAAAGGGATGGTCGACATGGCCAATATGACCGATAACCAGACGGCTATGGTCCGCATGTCAAGTTGGGCTGGCTCACTGATTCTGCTGGAGGAAGGGATAGAGCCTAACTTCCAGATGGTCTGTCGGGATCGCAACCGGATTGCCATGCAGAGTGATATTCTTGGTGCTTATGCCCATGGAATCCGGAATATTCTTTGCCTGTCCGGAGACCATCAGCAGTTTGGTGATCATCCCAAATCGAAAGGGGTATATGATGTCGACTCCGTTCAGCTGATCAGCATAGTGAAAAAAATGCGGGATGATGGTATGTTCCTCGGTGGAGATGAACTTAATGGGGCGCCGAAGATGTTTATTGGCGCGGCGGCCAATCCTTTTGGTGAACCTTTTGAGTGGCGTGTCTACCGTCTGGCGAAGAAAGTGGCTGCCGGAGCGGACTTTGTCCAGACCCAGTGTGTCTTTAATATGGAGAGGATGCGCGAGTGGGTTCACCAGGCTAACGACATGGGGCTGACGGAAAAAGTATATATTCTGCCCGGGGTTACGCCGATGAAAAGTGTCGGTATGGCGAAATATATGAAGAATAATGTTCCGGGTATGGATGTCCCGGATGAGATTATTACCCGCTTGCAGGGAGTGGAGAAGAAAAAGGCTGCTGATGAGGGGATTAAAATTGCCTGTGAGCAGATAGAGGAATTCAAAGAGATGAAGGGAATAGCCGGCGTGCATTTAATGCCCATTGAGTGGGAACACAGGGTGCCGGAAATTGCCGAGCGTGCCAACATGTTGCCTCGGCCCCAAGTGTAGATTAAAGGTTTTCATCTCTAGAATGCTTGGTAATGTAATAGGAGGTATCCATGAATGAAATATACGGTCTAGTCCGGGGACCGCTGGCGCTGATTGCCATAGTGGTGTTTGTCGTCGGCCTCATTTTTCAGGCCCGGCAATTTTTCTCCCTGACCAGGGAGAAGCCCGTCGTCCTTCCCCCCGCAAGTCTTCTTGGAAAAATAGAACCGCGAAGTGGTCCAAGCCTTGATGCCATTAATAACAGTATGCTGGGTGTGCATCCGTTCATGACGGTGATCACCACCATTTTTCATGTCTGTCTTGTTATGCTGCCGATTTTCCTGTTGGCGCATAATGTTCTTCTCTATGAATCATTTGGTTTCAGTCTCTTTGTTTTTCCCGAATTGGCGGCCAATATCCTCACGGTGTTGGTGTTTATGGGAGGGATTTTTTTCTTTTTGCGCCGCATCTTTGTCTATCGGGTCCGGGCCATTACGACCCTTTATGATTACATCATACTGTTGATAGTTGCGGCCCCTTTTTTAACCGGATACATGGCTACCCGCCAGTGGTTTGATTATGACACCATGCTGATTCTGCATATTCTGTCCGGGGAAGTAGTGCTGGTGGCCATTCCCTTTACCAAACTGAAACATGGGCTTTTGTTTTTTCTCTATCGTTACCTGATGCGTTATGAATACAGCCTGGGGTCGGGAACGAGGGTCTGGTCCTATTCTAAATCAGTGAAATAAATCAGAGAGCGAAAAGGGAGTAAAGTCAATGGCTGATCAAGAGAAAAAACCAGTTGATACGGCAGCGATTGCCGGCATGCTGAAGAAAAAAGAACCGGAAATGAAGCGTATCCTGAATTACTGTGTGCATTGCAGTATCTGTGCTGAGAGTTGTTTTTTGTATATGGCTCATAATGGGGATCCCCAGTACATGCCTTCTTTTAAGGTCATTAATTCCCTGGGCAAGCTGTACAAGAAAAAAGGGAATGTTGACCGGAAATTTCTGGAAGGAATCAAAGGTCTGGTCTGGGGGAATTGTGCGCTTTGCCATCGCTGTTACTGCCCTATCGGGATTGATATTCCCCGGATGATTGACTTTACGCGGAGTATCTGCCGATCTGAAGGGGTATATCCACAACAGGATGGGGGCGAAAGTTGGCTATAACGGCAAAGGAGAAAAGGAAGATGAAAGAGAAGAACTTGATATATGTGCTGCTGGGGGTGATGCTGATGTTAGTATATGCCTCTACGCTGTGGGCGCAGTCGGAGACGATAGTCATAAAAAATCCGGAGGTATTTAAGCATGCACAACGGCCCGTGGTTACTTTTCCCCATGAGCAACACATGGAGGTTTTAGAATGTCTCGATTGTCATCATCGGTATGAAAAAGGAGAGAATGTCCTGGATGAAGATACGTTGGAAGAAGGAAATGCCGATATCCGCTGTGCCAGCTGTCATAATTTGAACGCCCGGCCGGGGTTGCGGCACGCCTATCATCGCAAGTGTACCGGATGTCATACAAAAACAGGGAAGGAAGGGAAAAAAACCGGTCCCCGGACCTGTGGCGGCTGTCATGTCAGACAATAAATGAATCTTTTTTGAACGGAGGAAAAAGTGATTATAGCTGAGAGAAAACCCCTTGAAGAGATCAAGGATATGGTTAAGGATTATAAAAAGGTTCTGAATATCGGTTGCGGTGGGTGTACATCCATTTGCCTGGCCGGGGGGCAGAAAGAGGTTAATACCCTGAATGCCGATCTGAAAAAAGATCTCAGTTCGGAAAATATTGTTCTTAATATTGATGCTTTTGTCATTGAAAGACAATGCAACTATGATTTTTTTGAAGCCCTGGATGAAATGGTCGCCAATTATGACGCCGTGGTTTCCATGGCCTGTGGGGTTGGAGTGCAATTTGTGGCTGAACGCTATCCTGAGACCCCGATATTCCCGGCTTTGAATACCGTTTTTTGCGGTGCTGATCGTGATATTGGCTGGTTTGAAGAAAGTTGCCGTACCTGTGGGGAATGTGTGCTGGCGGAAACCGGCGGCATCTGCCCGGTGACCCGCTGTGCCAAGGGCCTTTTCAATGGCCCCTGCGGGGGCACCAGGCTGGATGGTACCTGTGAAGTGGATAAAGACACTCCCTGTGCCTGGTATGAAATTCACAAACGCCTGCAGGCCCAGGGGCGACTGGAAAATATCATCAACGTGAAGCCGCCGCGGCAGTGGGAGAACCAGACCCGAAGAAGCCTGGTGCAGGAAGATTACAAACAAAGATATATCGGGTGATCTAAAAAAATAGTTATTTTAAACGCCCTGATTTGTGCCCATTGAAAGAACGGTGAGGTCTCATGAGGGCGTTTTTTATTGGGGGGGGGGGGAATGGAAAACAGTTATAAGCAATCATTATGCAACAAAGATCAGTTCTCCGTCGACTGGGAGGTAGTTCCGGGACGAGGGGCTTTTGAGAAAGCCCAGGAAGATTTTGTTGTTAAGGCTGAACAGGCGGCTAAATCCGGAAAAATTCAGGCTTTGACCATTACTGACAATCCGGGAGGAAATCCCTCTGTCTCGGCTGAAATTATGAGTATTGAAGTGAGTAAACTGGGTCTTCAGCCGATGGTTTATTTTACTTGTAAAGATAAGAGCCGAAATGAGCTTGAAAATCTGTTGTATGGTCTGGAACGGATCAAGGTTGCCAACCTGCTGGTTATGAGTGGCGACTATCCGGCTGCCGGTTTTCAAGGACGTTCGCGTCCGGTGTATGATCTGGATCCGGTTCATGTCCTGCAATTGATCGGTGAAATGAATGAGGGCATGGAGTATCCCGGGATGAAAGGCCCGATCAAGATAAAGCCAACGGGTTTTTTCCCGGGGGTGGTGGCGTCTCCTTTTAAGAAACTGGAATCGGAACAGTTGCTCCAGTATTATAAATTGAAGAAAAAAGTGGATGCCGGGGCGCAATTTGTTATCACCCAGACTGGGTATGATGCGCGTAAATTTCAGGAATTGATTCAGATCAAAAAGAGATATGGTTTTGAGGTGCCGTTCATCGGCAACATTTATATTTTGCCGTTTGGCGCCGGTCGGGTAATGAGTCAGAATATGGTTCCCGGGTGTGTGGTGACTCAGAAACTTGTCGATTCCCTGGATCAAGAACGTAAGGCTAATGATAAAGGGAAAGGCGACCGCTTATTGCGTGGAGCAAAAATGTATGCCTTTTTAAAAGGTATGGGTTATGATGGCGTTCATATCAGCGGCCTTGGGGTGAAGTTTGAGGATGTTAACTATGTAATTGAAAAGGGCGAGGAGCTGGCACCCAACTGGCAGGATGTGGTGGCTGAATTTGACCTTCCGCAAAAAGGTGGTTTTTACTACTTCATGAAAGATGAGAAAACCGGCCTGAATACTGAAGAAGAGGCTCCCTGTCTGGCACCTCCCGAGGCTCCCTTCAGTTACAAGTTTTCCCGCATGATGCATAATTTTATGTTTGAACCTGATGGCATGATGTTTGGCCTGATGAGAAAAATATGCGAGAAGGCTGATAATGGCGGTGCGTTTGGACTTTTTTCCCGTTTTACTGAACGTCTGTTGAAAACAGCTCTTTTTGAATGTATGGATTGCGGTGATTGTGCCTTGAACGATGTCGCATATCTTTGTCCCATGTCCCAGTGTCCGAAAAATCAGCGCAACGGTCCCTGTGGGGGCAGTTTTGAGGGTTGGTGTGAGGTTTATCCCGGTGAAAAACAGTGCGTCTGGGTGCAAGCCTATGATCGTTTGAAAAGAAATGGTGAGCAGGATACGATTGAAAGTAATGTTGTTCCGCCGTCTGACTGGGATCTTTTTCATCGGTCGTCCTGGGTAAATTACTTTATGGGACGTGATCATTCGGCTAAAAAGATTGGTATACAGCCCCCGCCTCAAAAAAAGTAAATACGGGTTTTTCTGTAGCCTATATTTTTAAAACCGGTTAAATCCCTAGCAATAAGGCGGTTTAACCGGTTTTTTTTTGGTTCCAAATCTTTTGGAGAACTGATTACGATGGATAAATTCCTAGATGAGCATCAGATTGAGCAGATTATTGAACATCTGGCCTGCCAAATTGCCGCCGATCAGGCTGACGGTCAGCCACTTATGGTTGTTGGTCTGCTGAAAGGCTGTCTGCCGTTCATGGCTGATCTCTGTCGATCTCTGTCGGGGTTTGGTGTTCGTCTTGAGATGGAATATCTCCGGGTTAAAAGTTATCTCGGCAGACGTTCCAGTGGCACTGTGCAGATTTTAGAACTGCCGGAACTGGATCTGGTGGGCAGAGAAATTCTGCTGGTTGATGATATTCTGGATACCGGATTGACTCTGCTGGAAGTCACCCGTTTTTTTCGTGAACGGGGGGTTGGCAGGGTCAGAACCTGTGTCTTGCTTGGCAAGGAAGGGCATGATGCAAGTGCGGTCGATTACCTTGGGACCACTATTCCTGATGTTTTTGTCGTCGGCTACGGATTGGATGATGCTGAAAGATATCGGGAATTGCCTTATATCGGGATAGTGAGCCAGGATAAACCGGATGCTACGTGCTTGTAAATTGAGCAATTTCCGGGCTAACAAGTTTCCATCCGGAAACCAGTGTTTCCGGATGGGCAATCAGCTTTCAGCTTTCCGCGGTCAGCTTAATCATCTGTTTTTCCATTGTTTTACTGACAGCTGACGGCTGATCGCTGAAAGCGTTCATCAGGAAATGAATGTTTCCGGATGAACACTAACAAGCTGTCAGGGTTAGATCCAGGCCTTTTTTCTTGACTAAGCGGAAAATATCAGTCATAAAAAGGAAAATTCGGAAAATATGGAATTTCTCTAGAGTAATTCCGACTAATCAGGCCTATCTACTGGAGGTAAGCAGATGAGCTTAAAGAACAAATTAGAAGCGGGAGAATTTTCCCTTCTGGCAGAAATAGAACCCTCTAAAGGGGTTGATGTTGTGTCTATGATTGCCAATGCCCGGCAGGTAAAAGACAAGGTGACGGCTTTCGTGGTCCCCGAAATGAGTAATGCGGTAATGCGCATGAGTGCTCTTGGAGGGGCAATGATTCTGCAGAATGAAGGTATGGAAACGGTGATGCAAGTTAACTGCCGGGATCGTAACCAGCTCGCCCTCCAGGCGGACCTCCTGGCTGCTGGTGCCTGTGGGATATCCAATATTATTGCGGTCCCCGGTGAAGACCCCAGCGTTGGGGATCATCCTCAGGCAAAAGCGGTTTATGATCTTGGGCTTCCTGAATTGTTGCAGGCAGCCCGGGAACTGAATAATGGCAGGGATATGGCCGGTAATCCTCTCTCCGGCTCTCCTGCTTTTTTGCTTGGCGCAACGGCAAATGCAGGGTGTAAAGGAGAGGCTTTGGACCGGGAAATAGAAGAAGTTAATAAAAAAATAGCCGCTGGTGCCCAATATATTGTTACCTCTCCGATTTTTGATTTGGAATCTGCTGAAGCCCTGGCTAATGCAATTAATTGCCAGAAAACGAAAGTCATTCCCACTGTATTGTTGCTTAAATCAGTTGGAATGGCTCGCTATATCAGTCAAACTCAGGAAAATATTTCTATTCCTGACAGTATCATTGACCGCATTCGAAAATCTGCCGATAAGGCAAGTGAGTGTGTCCGTATTGCCAGGGAAGTGATTGCGGTACTGGAAGATGCCGGTTTTGGTGGTGTCATGATTTCCACTGTTGGCTGGGAACATAAACTTCCGGAAGTTTTGTTATAAGAAACGGTAAATAATAGTGGAATTCCATGATTATTGGTCTTCCGATGAGGTTGCTAGTTTTCATTACGGCTTAAGTAAGGAGGCATAGATGAGTGACAAAAAAAGAATTCTGGTGGTGGATGATGAGCCTGATTTTTCTTCCCTGGTGAAAGCCAATCTTGAAGCTGATGGTTTTGAGGTTGAGCAGGCTTATGATGGTGTTGAAGGACTGGAAAAAGTCAAGGCTAATCCCCCGGATGCCATTGTTTTGGATGTTATGATGCCGGAAAAGGATGGATACAAGGTCTGCGCCGAGCTTAAGGCTGATCCTAAATATGCAGATATTCCCATTGTTATGTTAACTGCCGTGGCTTCCCATGTGGGGTCAACCCGCTACTCACACAGTGGGGGAATGAGTATGGAAGCTGATGACTATCTTCCCAAACCAGCATCAGCGGCACAGATTCTTAAAAGCGTCAAAGGCCTTGTTGAATAATAGAAAACTTGTGGGCATGTCTTTTATTGTCCTGATTGTACGATGGGTTGCAGCCTCAATATGGTATTGTACTAAAACCTCCCGGTTTCGTATCTTTTACGAAACCGGGAAGTTTTAGTGCCTTGCAGGTTGTTTTCTTGTTTTTTAACAAGAAAACGTTAAGTGCTTCACGGGTTCTTTGCCGTCAGGCAAAGGTTCCGATGAAGAAACTTATGCAAGGCTCTGATAAGAGCACTTATTTGCGGGCCGATAAAGCCCGTTTGGGTTGCGGGATCTTTCCCGCATTAGGGCTTTAATTATTTATGCTATGATTCGCAGCAGTAGAGGTGATGATCAACGGCCACAACCGTAAAAGCGGTTCCCAGAGCGATTTTAAGGTAAATTTATATCCCTTAAGTTGCCAATACTCAAGTGAGCAGTTGACGGGTTATTTCCCCAAAGAAAAAAATTCCTGCCTGCCTGTGAAAAATCTAACAACATTCTTGTTGTTTCCCTTTCCTGTTTATCTATTTCAACCTCCACTATTTATATCAGACAGTTGATAAAATCGTAACGGGAATGGACAATTATGTTGAAATGTATGTACTATATTGTGTGTTTCAGGGTTTTTCAAGAATCGGTCAGTTGCGCTTTGTCAGGAGAGAAAAGGCCGTCGGCATCAGTATTGAAGAGATGTTATGAAGCCATTTCAGCGACAAGAACGGTGCGCTTAATTATGTGGTCCCGGTAGATCCGGGTGAGGATGAACCTTTTGATGATGTAAGGTTGTTTTTACAGGAGATCCAAGATGGAAAAAACAAACAAGAAAATCAGAGTCCTGGTGGTTGGCAGCGAATCGGCTTTCCATGAGATGATTGGCAAGAGCCTTGAAGATCAGTTTGAAGTTCTCACTGCTTCAAGTGAAGACGAGGGATTATCCCTGGCCAGGAATGAGCGTCCGGATGCTATTGTGCTGGGTTATCTGGAACCTCGAGGTACTTCTTTTCAGCTGCATAAAAAATTACGTAGTGGTTGGTTAACCAAGCATACTCCTTTGCTGATTGTTGAAATTGGCAGCGCGGAACTCTCCCAGAAGGGATGGACCAGGCAGGAAGCTCTGGAGATGGATGCGGATGACTATATTACCATTTCCCCCGATGATTCGACTTCTATTGCCCGCTTGCGGGAATCTATCGGCTTAGCTGAAAAGATTACCGTCAGAATGAGCGAAAGGGAAAGCGTTCTCAAGGAAAAACTGCTTGATCCCAATGCTTTCTGTGTTACCTGGGAGCAGATCCCCGGTCGTGGTGCTTTTGAAATACAGCATGAAGAAGTTATCGATAATGTTGCCAAGGCCGCAGCTGGCGGTAAGATTGATGCCATCAGTGTTACTGACAATCCCGGCGGGAATCCGGCATTGTCAACCGAGATGTTGTGTGTGCAGATTAAGAACGCTGGGATGGAACCCTTGGCCCATTTGGCTTGCAGGGATAAAAACCGAAGTGAAATCGAAAGTCTGCTCTGTGGGCTGGCCGCTGAAGGGGTGAAAAATGTTCTGGTATTGACCGGTGACTACTCCGGTAGTGATGCTTTTGAGGGTTTGGCAAAACCGGTATTTGACCTGGATCCTCCCAATGTTTTGCGCCTGGTTGAGAAAATGAATGCAGGTCTGGAACATAAGGCAATGCGCAAGACCGTAAAATTGGCCGCCACCGACTTTTTTGCCGGTGCCTGTGTTTCCCCTTTCAAAAAACTTGAATCGGAATTAATGGGACAGTATGCCAAGCTGAAGAAAAAGATTGAGGCCGGGGCCAAGTTTATTATTACCCAGGTTGGTTATGACGCGAGGAAATATCACGAGTTGTTAACCTGGTTGCGAGTCAATAACTACAATATTCCGGTCTTTGTTAATATTTATGTGCTGCCCTATGGGGCCGGCAGGTTCATGAATTCCAATGGTATACCCGGCTGCGTGGTAACTGACAAATACCTGGCCGAACTGGCGGAAGCAAAAAAGGCCGACGATAAAGGCAAAGCGGCAATGCTGCTGAAATCCGCCAAGATGTATGCTTTTGCCAAGGGTATGGGGTGTGCCGGAGCCCATATCGGTGGCCATGGGATTACTTATGAACAGGTGGAATACATCATTGACAAAGGTGAGGAACTGGCTGCCAACTGGGAAAGCCTGGTGCAGGAATTTGACTACCCCCAGGAAAACGGTTTTTATCTTTTCGAGAAGGATGAAAAAACCGGCTTGAATACCGATGAGTATGCCCCGCGGCCCTCGAAACCCTCGATTCCTTTTATCTATCGCTTTTCGCGCGTAGCTCACCATCTTCTTTTTGAAGAAAAGAGTGCGGTCTATAAGACCATGAAGCCCATAGCCGCCTGGCTGGACAATACTCATGCCCCCAAACATATATTTGATTTTTTTGAGCATATGTCAAAAGTTGCCATGTTCAACTGCATGAACTGTGGTGACTGTGCCTTGTTTGATACGGCCTATGTCTGCCCCATGTCCCAATGCCCGAAAAGCCAGAGGAACGGACCTTGTGGGGGCAGCTATGATGGCTGGTGTGAGGTGTACCCCAATGAAAAAAAATGTATCTGGGTGCAGGCTTATGACCGCTTAAAACCATACAAAGAAGAGGGTAAAATAGCGGAATATACCGTTTCCCCCTGTGACTGGAACCTGTGGCAAAGCTCTTCCTGGCTTAATTTTTATCAGGGCAGGGATCATACAGCCAAGAGATTGGGGATCAAACCGCCTCCCAAGAAGGATTCGCCTAAAAAGTAAAGGTGAATAATTTGTAAATGCTCTGAAAACCCTGCTGCGCTGCCATTTGGTGTGACAGGGTTTTTTAATCAGGCAAGGAACTTCCCCAGTGGTTATCCCTTTTCTCCCAGGGCAGGTGGGGTGGCTGTCGATATTAAATGGAGGAGTTGGATAGTGTATACTGTCACTGCGGCAAGTAAACACCCGGTCAAGGTTTTTGCTTTTTTAAGCGATGAACGAGTATTTACCTCAAAGGCGCCAGCTGTTTATCGTGCGCTGATGGAATTGGTTGGCATCAGCGGTACCTACACGGCTTTTATGGTGGAACCAGAGGATCTTGAAGCCGCGGTGCAGGGCTTGGGGGTGTTGCATATTGCCGGGGCCAACATTGGCATTCCCTATCAGGAACAGATTATCCCCCACCTTTTTGCCCTTTCCGAAGGGGCAAAAATCATTGGCGCGGTCAACACTGTCGTCCGTCATGGGCGCTATTACAAAGGTTTCAACACCAATGCGCTAGGTCTTATTGATGCTCTTGGGGCTGCCGGTTTTAAAACGGCAGCCTGCAAATCCGCCCTGGTTGTCGGCACCGGTGGGGCTGCCAGAGCGGCAGTCTTTGTCCTTAACTGGCTGGGTATTCCGTCAATGGTCGTCACTGGCCGACAATTGAAAAATGCCCAAAAAATTGTCGCTCACATCGGTGGAGGGCAGCCAGGTCTTTTGGCATCTCTTGCCGACCAACCCATAACGGCAAATATTGTTATCAATGCTACATCCGTTTCCCATGCCGATGAAGCGCCGGATCTGGCAACTTTGATCAAGCAGGTTGATCTGTGCGACGGTCAAATGGTGGTTGATTTCAATTACGACAAGCAGCCTAATATATGGCGGGAGCTGGCTGATCGGCAGGGGCTCATGTTTATGGACGGTTTATCTATTCTCGGGCATCAGGCCACGCATGCCCTGGCTCTGTTTTGGCCCGGACTGAAAATTTCACCGGCAATGGTGGCTGCCGCCATTGAAAAAATTACCTGATCCGGATGGCGAGATATTTCCTGGTTATTCAAACGCAGCTTTTGCCGGCAGCAAGACGGTAAAAGTACTGCCCTGGTCCGGTTTGCTTTTGACCGTGATTGTTCCCCCCATTTTATCCACCAGGCCTTTGACCAGGGAAAGCCCCAAACCGGTACCGGTAATATAGCGGGTTTTATCGGTCTTCACCCGGAAAAATTTATCAAATAGTTTATCCAGTTGGCGGGCTTCGATGCCAAAGCCATTGTCTGTAACTTCCACCTGTATCTGATCATTAACCGGCTGTGCTTTGACGGTGATCTCGCCGCCTTCCTGGGTGTATTTGATGGCGTTGGCGATCAGGTTGCCAAAAATACTTTCCAGAGCCATGGGATCGGCAAGGATTTTTGGCAGTGAGGTCTCGGGCAGTTCAATAGTCAGGTTTTGCTTGCGGCTCTGGGCCTGGGCGGTAATGAAATCAACAATATTGCGCAACAGTTCATCCACGGCAACCGGTTTTAAGTCCTGGCCCACATGACCGGCCTCGATCCGGGAAAGATCGAGTAAATCACCAATCAATGATATCAATCCCTGGGTTTTTTCCCGGGCCCGGGAGAGGAGATATTGTTCATTATCGGGGGTTTTCTCCACCATCACCAGTTGTTCATGGATTGTTGAAAGGGGCGATCTCAGTTCATGAGATACCTTGGCAACAAACTCCGATTTCAACTGGTCCAGGGCTTTCAGGGCCGTCACATCAGAAAGAATAACCACCGCTCCTAAACAGTCCTTTTCTTCATTGACAATTGCCTGCCCCTCGGCCAGCAGAAATTTGTTGTCCGCTAAAGCAAATTCATAGGTTGGCGGTTCTTTCATTTTTTTACAACCACCTTCATTTATTCCCCGGATCATTTTACAAAAACCATCATCTTTAATGTATGCTTCAATCTGCTTTCCCGGCTTAAAGTTCGCGTCCAGGCCAAGATACCAGAGAAAGGCCGGGTTCATCAGCACCACCACACCTTCGGTATTAGTGACCACCACGCCACTGGGCAAGGCTTCGATAATGGTTCGGGTCCGACTTTTTTCGGCATCCAGATCGGCCAGTGTTCTTTGTCGTGCTTTTTGCAGTTCTTCCGTCTCCCGCAATAAGTTTATCTTTTCCTGGGCCCGGCGGACGACAATCCGCAAATGGTCGGGTTCGTATGGCTTGGGGATAAAATCATAGGCACCTTTTTTCATCGCTTCAATGGCTGTTTCTACGGTGGCAAAACCGGTAACCACGATAACGACAATGTCTGCATTGATCTTTTTGATATGTCCAAGAACTTCCATGCCATCCATGCCCGGCATTTTAAGATCGAGGAGAACAATGGCGACGGGATCTTTTTTCAGGATTTTTAATCCTTCATCACCCCGGGCTGCTTTGGAAACCGTAAATCCCATGCGCACCAGAATTCGTTCCGACCCATCCCGAAGATCCTGTTCGTCATCAATCACTAAAACGTGTAGAGGATTGAGCTCTTTATCCATTGTTCTCTCCTGCTATTTCCTGGGTTGCCAGGGGGAGGGTTATAATGAACGTTGTTCCTTCGCCGGCCTTGCTTTTGGCGATAAGGTTGCCACCGTGGTTTTCGACAATGCCGTAAACCATGCTTAATCCCAGACCAGTCCCCTTGCCCTCCTCTTTGGTGGTGAAAAAAGGGTCAAAAATATTAGGTAAGATATCACTGGGGATGCCAGAGCCGGTATCAGAGATCTCAATGCACAGGCGATCACCATGTGAGGGCAGCCAGCAGAAAGGATATTCCAACACCTGGGTATCATCATCTTCTTTGTACATCCGTTCTCCGGTGGCCGGCAAGCGGGTACTGATGGTCAATTTTCCCTTGCCTTCCATGGCATCGACGGCATTAAGGATGATATTCATTAACATATGATTTAATTGTTGGGTATCACCCTGCACCAGCGGAAGCGCTTCAGCCAGATTTTTTTCTATCTCGATATTATGGAAAATAGGTTGGTTTTCAAGCAGAAACATAGTTCGATTGATAGCCTTGTTGATATCACAGGGCTGCATAAACTGGCGGGTCTGGCGGGAAAATTCCAATAGTTCTTTGACCGTATCCCGACATCTTTCTGCGTCTCTCAAAATGCGGCGCAAATCTTCCTGGACTTCTGCAGCTAAATTATTTTCTTCCATAATTAATTTGGTAAACAGGATAATTCCCCCCAAAGGATTATTCAATTGGTGGGCAACGCCGGCTGCCAGTTTGCCGATGGAGGCCATCTTTTCCGACTGCAGCAGCTGGTGCTGAGTTTTCTCCAATTCTTTTTCCATTTCGATGGTTTCCCGCAGATCACGGAAAAAACCGATTGTCGCCACTTCCTGATCATCTTTATAGACGATGGAGGCGTTGAGCCGTACCGGAATTGTTTCTCCTTTTTTGCCCCGCAGTTCGACATGGTGGGCTTTTAATTTTCCTTTGCCACCGTATTCTTTACTGCGGAGTTTACGCATTACATCGGCTGCCTCGTTTTCATCAACATAGATATTCCTGACATTAAGTTCTTCAAGGGCTTCGTCAATGTCGTACCCCAGGATCTCTGAAACTGAGTGATTGAAAATAACCAGTTTGCCGGTTCTATCGGCGGCCACGACGCCATCCACCGAACTTAGCAGAAGATTGTGCAAAAAAGTACTGGATTGGTTCATCTGCTCTTCCAGCCATACCTGGACCGGCAGGTCAAAATCCACCATGACCAGGGCGTCGATTTCATCATCGGAGAGCAGGGGGTAGCTGAAAATACAGGCTATTTTTTCCTGGGAGATGTTATGACTGCCAAGGAAGGTGGGAATGCGGGTCTGCAAAGATTCCAGGGCTGGGCAATGTTCGCAGGGACTTGG
>JAYEKE010000044.1 GCA_034660915.1 Pseudomonadota bacterium | reverse complement strand
GAAAAATAATACAAATTAGCATGGAATAGAACCCGACAATGCATATCGTGGTTCATAAAAACCTGTCAAGAAAAACTTGAACTTCCGGAAAATTCCCGTTACTTAATGGCTATGTTCAGTAATCAACCACTCATCCTGGCCCCCATGGCCGGAATCACGGACAGCCCCTTTCGTCAGTTGGCAAAAAAGTTTGGCGCTGACCTGGTAGTCACCGAAATGATCAGCGCCAGGGGACTCATCCAGGACGACCGGAAAACCAAAGCCATGCTCTCATTTCAGCCATCGGAACAGCCGTTGATTGTTCAGCTTTTTGGCCGAGATCCGGAAATTTTACGGGCTGCCGCCCTGAAGGCGCTTGATGCCGGCGCCGCCTGCATTGATATCAACATGGGCTGTCCGGTAAAAAAAGTCATAAAGACCGGAGCTGGCGCTGCCCTGCTGAAAGATTTCAACCAGATAAAAAAAATTTTAAAAGCCTTGGCACAACCACCTAAAATTCCCTACACCATTAAAATCAGAACAGGGTGGGACCATGCAAACCTGAATGCCGGAACCATTTTTCAACTTGCCGCTGACCATGGTGCCAAAGCGGTATTTTGTCACCCCCGAACAGCAATGATGATGTTCAGTGGTGCAGCCGACTGGGATTACCTGGAAGAAGCTATCAGACAGACAGGCACAGGCATACCAGTAATCGGCTCCGGTGATATTACTACTCCGATTGAGGCCCGCCAGGCTTTGTCGCGAGTTGGAATCGCTGGCCTGATGCTTGGACGAGGGGTCCTCGGCAAACCCTGGTTATTCCGGGATATCAAAGAATTTATCCGGCACAGGAAAGCTCCACCCATTAACTGGTCAAAAAAGCTTGCTACCATCTTACTCCATTGGGAGCTCCTGGAACACCACAAAGGCAAACAAACCGGATTTTTATTATTTCGCAAGCATCTGGCCTGGTATAGCCGCGGTCTGCCGGGAGCTGCAGCCTTCCGACAACAGATTTTTTCCTCTTCCAGCAGGGAAGAACTTACCGGCCTGATTCATACTTTTTTTGCTCCGCTTATAACCTGATGGCTTCTGAAACACCGACATTACCCCGCAACTGCCCGCAGGCGGCTGAAATATCAGCGCCTTTGCTTTTACGGATGATACTGGTCAGACCGCTATCCAGCAAAACGGCCTGAAAAGCTGAAATCCGCTCTTTTGACGGCCGGTAAAAAGGCAAATCAGGATGTTCATTAAAAGGAATCAGGTTTATTTTACTTTTCAGTGGCTTTAGCAACCGCACCAATCGGGAGGCATCAACTAAGCTGTCATTGATATCTTTAAGCAAAATATATTCAAAGGTTATCCTGCTGCTGCGCTTAAGGGGAAGCTGCCGACAGGCTGTCAATAATGTATTCAGATTGTAACGACGATTGATCGGCATCAGGCGGCTACGGGTTTCATCATCAGTGGCATTCAGCGATATTGCCAGACTTACATCAACCATAGCACCAAGTTCACCTATTTGGGGCACCAAACCGCAGGTTGAAACAGTTATTCTCCGGGATGAAAAATCCAATCCATCATCATATTTTAAGATTTCAATGGCTTTTACCAGAGTTTCAAAATTATCCAGAGGCTCCCCCATTCCCATAAAAACAATATTGCTGATCCGTTGCTGCAGGCGGTCAGCATGTTTTTGTACCTGAATTACCTGATCGACAATTTCTGCAACTTTAAGATTACGCTTAAAGCCCTGCTGACCGGTCACGCAAAAGCGGCAACCCTGACGGCAGCCTACTTGAGTGGAGAGACAGAGTGTCAATCGTTTTTGCTCAGGAATCAGTACTGACTCAATACAGGAACTGTCAAAAAGCTGAAAAAGAAATTTTTTTGTCCCGTCTGCCGCAATTTCAATGGCACGGCACTCCAATAATTGTATCGCTGCCACTTCATTGAGCTGCTCCCTGAAAGAACGGGAAAGGTTGGTCATCTCCCCGATATTCTTTACCCGGTGGCGATATAACCAAGTAATAATCTGGTCGGCACGAAACCGCTCTTTCCCCATCCCGGCAAGCATGGCAACCAGCTCTGGCCTAGTCAAATCTTTCAAATTGCATTTCTGCTGAGCTAATTCTGTCATTTCATTAGTACCCGGCTAGGTCACTGAAATCGGGCTTTCAGGATTGATTATAGCGTTTCATGGGCTCAAGAAGCAAGACCTGACAGCTTACCAGAAAGCTCTAGTTCCCGGATAAAAACTGCTTTTAAAAACCGCCTGCTGCCATTAATTCATTCATTTTGAAAAAAACAGTACTTTTTTACATAATTTGGCGAAAAAAATACCCATTTTCCCAGAATTCACCTGTTTCAACCTCATAAAAACCACTAATTCCGGCAAGACTTTTTGAGATAAAATTATTTTTATCAAATAAAGCTTGAGATTTCCGGCAGTTATTATAATTTATAATTTTAAGATAAAAAAATTATATTTTTGGCATTTACTTTGCAAATAATAATAGAAATCGATTTTTAGTGGAGGTTTTTTACATATTTTAATAGATCAATCATGTTTTCAATCCTTAAAATAGGACTTTCAAGCATTCAAAGCATCAAGCTCGCGGAAATTTAACCCTTATGACTGAGCAAACTTTCCTTAAATCCGAGATAGAAGCATCCATCCTGCAACTCTCTCCTGATTTATCACCTCAAACCCTGCAAAAAAAAACCAAGAGCATTAACTTGTTGCTCAAAGCTCCTATATATCTCGCTTCATCCCAGGACCAGACCCTGACTATCGAGATGTTCGCATCATTTGCCCGTAAAATAATTCCCTATCGGAAAATGACATTTTCCATGTGGAATGAATCCTCTCAGACCTTGGAATTGCTGTTTAATCATGGCTTTTCCGACCAGCAACTATCTCTTTTAAAAACCAAATCACCTTTCACCCCCTGGACCAGTTCATTTGGCAAGCCCTTATTAATCAAAGCATCTGCAGTATCAAACCGTAGCGTTTTTCACAACCTTGGCATTGAGGAAGCAGTCATCGTCCAGGTTACCTGGGAAGGAAGAGTACAGGCTGTCTGGCAGCTGTTTGCTACCCGTCAGAATACCTTCACCATGGAAGACATCCAGTTATTCTGGATCCTGACTATGCAGTGTGAACTTATTTTCCAACATCTGAGTAAACATGAACAGATCCAGAAACTGGCCATTATTGACTCCCTCACCGGCCTTTATAACCGCCGTTTTTTTGACCGGCAGCTAAAAGTCGAGGTCGAGAGGGCCCAGCGGCAGAAAACCACCCTGTCATTATTAATGATCGATATAGATAATTTTAAAAAATTCAATGATCATTACAGTCACCAATCTGGTGATAATGCCCTCAGGGAAATGGGGGTGTTATTGCCTGAAAAATCACGAACCATTGATACGGTCTGCCGCTATGGGGGAGAAGAATTCACGATTATCCTCCCCAATACCGACCATATAAAAGCATTTCTCATTGGGGAACGGTTACGAAAAGCAGCAGAGGAACACCCCTTTATAATCAACCACAACAAATCAGTCAATATGACTTTGAGCCTGGGGATAGCGTCCTATCCGGAGATGGCCAGTTCTGATGGTGACTTGGTCCGAAAAGCTGACCTTGCCATGTATGAGGGCAAGCGCCTGGGGAAAAACAGGGTGGTGCTTTATTCTCCCCAGCTTGAGGGTTCCAAAAAACTTGATGACAGCAAAAAAGGCATTAATCTCAACAGCATTGATTTCTTCATGGAAGCCATTCGTTCGCTGGGTGATACCAGAAAATTAATGAGTTCTTTATTAAATATCCTTTTACCTTCACTGGAGACAGACCAATCTCTTTACTTTGAAATTGACCCGGAAGCAAAAAAAGTCACCTTGATCACCAGTCAGTTTGCTTTACGTTCAAAGCCGGAAGATTGCTGCATATCTTTGCCTTTTTCCTCAAAGTTTAAAGATTGTATGACTCAGTTGCAGACACCTGGATACCTGTCAGCCGAAGAAAAACAACAATTGATGATTTCAATCCCTAACGGGCCTACCTACCCATGGAATTATGTTTACTGTCATCCGCACCGTTTTTCCGACTCCTCCACTGCTTTTCTTTTACTGTTTCTGGCAGACAAAAAAACAACGATGGGAAAAAGTTCACCTTCATCGCCATTAACAAACCATCTGGATGAAGCTATTGAGCTGATATCCCTTGGGTTAAGAGCACAAAAACAGCAACGTTCCTTTTATCGACTGGCAGCCCATAAGCTCATTTCTCTGTCAGAAACAAATTTACCCTATTACCAGCACCATAGCACCAGAGTTTCACATCTGCTGACAGAATTTTCCCAGCAGCTGGAACTGGCGGATAATATAACCCGCTCACTGGCGGATACCGCCTATTTCTATGACCTTGGATTGATGAGTATCAGCAGTGATATTTTGCTGAAAGATACCCCGCTGACAAATAATGAACGTAAAATATGCCAGCGACATCCCCTGATCAGCTGGGAAATTGCCAGATTTTCACCAAGTCCCATTGAACTGGACAAACCGGCAATCCTCCATCATCATGAATCCTACGATGGTTCCGGCTACCCAAACCAACTGTCCGGCAACAACATCCCCATCACTGCCCGCATTCTGGCGCTGGTTGATACCTATGCGGCAATAACCTCCAAAAGGCCTTATCGAAAAGAAAGAAGTTCACAACAGGCAATTGAGGAAATTTCAGCACTTGCCGGAATCCGCTTTGACCCGAGCCTGGCCAAAGAATTTTGCAGCTTTGTAAGTTAGTACCTTACTCCTGAAAGTCTGTCACTCTTTTCAGTACCCCCTTGAGGGATAAAAAAACAAGAAATTGTTAAGTGCTTCACGGGTTCTTTGCCGTCAGGCAAAGGTTCCGATGAAGAAACTTATGCAAGGCTAAGTGCTTCACGGGTTCTTTGCCGTCAGGCAAAGGTTCCGATGAAG
>JAYEKE010000043.1 GCA_034660915.1 Pseudomonadota bacterium | reverse complement strand
CACCAAGTCTCGAAGCTATCTTCTCAACCGGCTCAGCAATCAGATTCAAGCCGGCGGCAATCTTCGCCTCCTGTTCGCTGAAGAGGTACTGCAAAAGCTTGATTTCCACCCCCGATTCGGTAATGGGAAAACCGATGGGGAATTTATCCAGATGTTTTTGCAGGTGTCGATATGCACTATGAGCTTGTTGCATGTTTTTTCCTTTCCACCTTAACCAAGATACTGACAAAATCCTTCAATCATTCAGCCTAATAAATCCCAATTGAGCGGCGTTCCTTTTTTCACCCCTTGATTAATCTTTCTACCCAGCAGCTGTTGATAGAACTTGGGTGGCAAACCCAACCCCGGCCTGATGGCCCGAACATTCTCCGGATTCAGGATATCGCCTTTTTCCATATCTTGAGTGATATAGAGGGAACGGCGAAAAACCAGGGATTTTTGTTCTTTTTCTGTTGGCCCATAAGCAACCCGGCCAAGGGCCTGCCACGCCTGATTCGTTTCACTGACCAAAAGGCGCAGTTCTTTTGGTTCCAGCGAAAATGCCGCATCCACCCCACCATCTTCACGGCTGAGGGTAAAATGCTTTTCCACCACCATCGCCCCCAGTGCAACCGCAGCTATTGCCGCACCAATACCCCTGGTGTGATCAGAAAGGCCAACCGGGCAATCAAACAACTGCTGCAAGTGAGGTATGGTCAACAAATTGGAATCTTTTGGACTGGCAGGGTAACTGCTGGTACATTTCAGCAGGATAAGCTCCCGACATCCTGCCTTTCGGGCACAACGAACCGCCTCATCCAATTCACTGATTGAAGCCATGCCTGTAGATATGATCAGTGGTTTTCCCGTGGCGGCAACTTTTTCAATCAAGGGAAGATCTACATTTTCAAAAGAAGCAATCTTATATGCCGGGACCTGCAGATCTTCAAGAAAATCAACGGCCCTGGCATCAAAAGGAGTGCTGAAACACAAAAGCCCCAATTCTCGGCAACGATTAAAAATCGGTTCATGCCAGGCCCATGGAGTGGCGGCCTCCTGGTAGAGATCGTAAAGCGAGCGCCCGGACCACAAACTTTCCGGATCAGAAATGAGAAATTCTCTTTCTTGCAGGTTCAAGGTCATGCTGTCAGCGGTATAGGTCTGCAGTTTAATCGCATCAGCACCCGCTTTTGCCGCTTCATCGACAATGTTCAGGGCTCGCTCCAACGATTGATTATGGTTTCCGGACATTTCAGCAATGATAAAAGGAGAATCGGAGCGGCTTATCCATCGGTCACCAAACTTCAGCCGACAAGAAAACGGATGATCATCATTCATGGGCCAACTCCTCTTGAAAAACACCATAATATTCACCAAATCCAGCCGCAAGAAAAACTTTTCTACCAGCGACATTTTCTTTAAGCACTTCCGCCTGAATAGTCTGACAGGCCGGATAATGGGACTGGATCCAGCTGCTTCCCTCCCTGATCAGGGAGCTGCCCAAACCATGGCCATGATATCCGGGAACAAGGTAGACAGAAACCAGGGCCTTCAGCTCAGAAATGAAATCATAGCGCAAAACCCCCACCGGCTGGTCATTCTGCTCACCAATCAACAGGACACGTCGCTCATCGGCCAAAGATTTGTGGAACCATTGTTGGTGTGCATCCAGAGAGATTTCCGCTCCGGAAAAAGAAAAAAGGCGGGTTATCTCAGCGTTGCGCCAGGCATGGATTTTCTCACAATCACTTTCTTCCGCCCGGCGTAAATCTATCTTCTCCGGCAAAAGAATCCGACTCAGGCGCCGGCAGCCATAGCCATCTACCAACTCCCGGCTGCGCCGGCTTAACGAACGACGCCACCAGGGAAAATCCAGCAGCGTTTGTATCGCCTGGGCAATTGTTTCCACCCCCACTTGGGATGATTCTCCCAGATACAATATCCGGCCATCCAGGCCCAGGGTTGCGGACAAAGCCGTCTGATTGTCTGCTACACTGATGACAATACTAGGCAATCCCAGACAGCAGCGTTCCCAGGTTGTCGTCCCCCCGGCTCCCAGGGCAATGTCCGCTTTGGCCATCAGGGAAGCCATAGTATCAACCTGATAATGGAACTTCACCTGTTTGCAGGAAGCGGCCTGTTTTTCAATTTTTTCACGATAAGGATTACCACCACCGACCACCACATCAAGCTGCAATTGTCGATTGGCCAACAAAGGTAAGGCAGCAAGTGTTTTGCCGGTTTCATTGGTAGCATCACTGCCGCCAAAAAAAACAAAGAGACGTTTGCCAAGTTTTTCTTTTTTCTCCCCTGATTGGCGGGCAAAGCTGAAATCCAGCAAGGCATAGTGTGGCCCCAGCAACAACCGACAGTCAGCAGGAACCAGGCCATGATAACGATGTTTCATCCCGGGATAAAATCCCTGGTCAAGCAGCACATCACAATCATGTTCACGATCAGCCAGGTCATCCAATACCAGGATATTTTCAACCCGCCCCCGAAACTCGGACTCCCATGCCCGACCCAGGTTATAGTGATCAACCACCAGCCAGTCAATAACTCCCGCCAACGAAGCTAAAACATCCATGGTCTCCCGGGCATCTTCAACCGGCAGGCATTCCACTGCACCTTCCTCTGGTGCTGGCAGACGAAAAACACGAAAGTTGCGATCAGAAAGTAAGTCACAAAGGTTACCGGAAAGTTGACGACAAATAAAAAAAACTTCAGCGCCTCTCTTGTTCAGCTCAGTCGCCAGAGAAAGACAACGATAGATATGCCCAGAGCCTATCTTATAGGAGGCATCAGCCCTGATTACAACCCGCAATGACCATCCTCCAGATTTTTTTGACAGACATGCTCATTGAGCTTTCCAATTTCCGGATGGCGCTGTAATAATGCAAAGACATCAGCGGTGGTAAACGTTTCTTTGACCTGATAAAGGTGCTGATAAACGGCTTCGACAAATTGCCAGTCACTGGGAGTATCCAGGGTCCAGCGATGGTTTGACCTGTTAATCCGGTCCACGTGGGAAACCAGTTGAAACAGATCTTCATGCTGATAGATGTAAGGAGTTACATGCTCGCGTTCAAAGGGTTTATGAGCTTGCCGGCAAGCCATCGCCAGAACTTTGCGGCTGAAGATTTCAACATCAAGTCCCCGAGGGTAGGTTCGTTCAAGTGTATTACTCAAATAATCCACTGCCGGCAAGGAAAAAAATTTTTGCACCATTTGATCAATGAGCTGCGGATCAATCAACGGACAATCAGAGGTTATGCGAACCACAACATCAGCAGCACATTCACCGGCAGCTTCATAATAACGACCCAGCACATCTTCCTCACTGCCGCAATATACTACAGCACCATACTTCTGACTTTCTACCGCAATCACATCGTCAACCTGATGGCTAGTGGTCGCCACCACCACACCATCAAGCGTCTTTGCCATTTGCAGGCGACTGATAACATGGGCCAGTACAGATTTATCCATCAGCTTTTTCATCACTTTACCCGGCAGCCGGGTTGAAGACATACGGGCCTGAATGATAGCGATGGTATTCATATCGACAAAATCTTTATGCACTGGCGAACACTTCCAATAACCCGGGCAACATCATCATCAGTCATGGCCGGATAAAGCGGAATAGTGATGGCATGGCGATAATATTCCTCCGCCAAAGGATAATCTCCCGAATGATAGCCATATTTTTCGCGGTAATAAGGCTGCAGGTGAACAGGAATATAGTGAACGTTGACCCCAATGCCCCGCTCACGCAGGGCCTTGAACAAATCTGCACGATCCACACCCCTGGCAAGAATCACATAGATATGGAATGATGAGCTGGAATCGGGATTTTGGGACAGAACATCCAAGGCCGGTTCAGCTTTAAATGCTTGCGTATACGTCCGGGCAACAGCCCGGCGGCGGGCCACAAACACATCAAGTTTTTTCAACTGGCTGAGGGCCAGGGCACACTGAAAATCCGTTAGCCGATAATTATAACCCAATGCCCGCATTTCATAATACCAGGGACCTTCATTTGTACTTAAACGCTCTGGATCCTTGACAATACCATGGGATCGCAAGAGGGAGAGCCGTTCATAAAGTTTTTTATTATTGGTCGTAATCACCCCACCTTCACCGGCAGCAATATGCTTGACCGGGTGCAGGGAAAAGATAGTCATGTCACTGTGGGCACAGCAACCGGTGGTAAATTGACGACCATCAACCCTATAGGAAGAACCCAGAGCATGGGCAGCATCCTCAATAACGATCAGATCATGTTCCCTGGCTATCGTAGCGATGGCACCCATATCACAGGGCTGGCCGGCAAAATGTACCGGGATGATTCCCCGGGTTGCCGAGGTTAACTGTTCAACAATTCGGTCGGCAGCAATACAGCCGGTAACCGGATCAATATCAGCAAAAACCGGCTTGGCCCCCACATAAGCCACACAATTTGCCGTAGCCACAAATGTAATAGGAGAGGTAACAACCTCATCTCCCGGAGCAAAGCCGGCCGCCAGCGCTGCCAGGTGAAGAGCCGCCGTACCGCTGGAAACCGCCACGGCATAACGAGCCCCGCAATAAGAAGCAAAAGCCTGTTCAAACTGCTGTACCATTGGCCCCTGGGTCAGCCAGTCAGAGTTGAGAATATCAACCACCGCCTGGATATCATCAGGTCCGAGAGCATGACGTCCATAAGGAATATATTGGAAAGACAAAGGTTATCCTTTTCAAACGGTAAAATCAGGATCGACATGTTCACGCATCAAGGTACGTAATTCCTCCACACTTAAGCGATCCGGATTATCATTACTGTTATACTCGAAATTTTCCTGACACCTGACGGCCTTATTTTCCTTGATGAATGTATCCACATCCCATAATTTCATGGAAGGCAGAATCACATATTCATCCTCAAGTTCCACCGTATTGATGGCATCTGAAACCGTTATCATCTCTTCGTGAAGTTTCTCCCCCGGACGAACCCCGATAGTTCGCAGCTG
>JAYEKE010000042.1 GCA_034660915.1 Pseudomonadota bacterium | reverse complement strand
TAGAGATCATCGACGGACTCCGGCGAGTACCTTATTTTCATGATTTAGGTGGCGATTTTCGATTATTAGTGCCCCAACTATTCAGCCAGGCATTCACATCCTCTTCATCAATAAATTTACCTGCCTTGATGGACTCAAGCGCTTCGAGGGTATCCTGCCACCTTGAATCCTCCAGAGATTGTCTCGCGAGAAATTCTTTAATCGCTTGATTTATAAGATAATTCTTGCTCCTATCAAGCTTTTTGGAAAGAACCTCCAGGGGTTTTTCCACGTCGTCAGCAATTCGAATACTCGTAACACTCATGATGTCCACCTTCGGTGTAGTGATATGTATTATACATTAGTACAATCGGGGCATTATGGCTAGAGGAATTTATAACGCCAAGCTCACCGGCAAATTTGGAGCGCAGCGGAAAATTTGTCCGAGTGCAGCGCCTTGTTATGGCTTTTACGCATTAGACTTCCTTGCGATATATACACCGTAGCTAAAATACGTTTTGTATTTTTCATAAAGTTCAATTTCATGGCGCTCTGCTTCAACGATAGCGCGAGCCTCTTCGCTATTTCCATTTCGGCTCAGAAAGGCATCAAAATTCTTGCGCATTGGCTCGTAATAATTATCCAGCCAACAATATTCTGGCAGAACAAAGTATCCTATAGGTGTATAGCCGCACTCTTCTAGCACCTTGATCTTTGCTGATGCTGTATCTGTCTCTGGATATTCATTGTTCCAGTGATCTTGAAGCTCCGAAGGGCGAGAGTTTGTAAGCCAAGTAATCTCTGAGGCAATAAGCAGCCCGCCTAGCTTCAAGTAGCGCTTCCAATCTGCGACACCCTTTTTAAAACCAATGTTGTAAATGGCACCTTCAGACCAGATAATATCGAACTCCCCATTCTCAAATGGGAGTTTCTCCATTGATGTGCAAAGAGGAATGACTTTGTCCTCTACACCCTCACCCTGTGCTCGTTCAGTCAGAACATCTATAAAGTCCTGAAGGAAATCCACAGCCGTAATCTTCGCATTAAGGAAACGAGCCAACGTCAGCGTGGACGCACCCGTACCACAGCCAATATCTGCAATTTTTAATGGTGTTTCTCTATCTATACCTGCGACATTAATCGCTTTTTCGGTCTCTGCATCGCCTCCGGGACCTTGCCGATTAGCGCCCTTATGCAAATCTATAAGTAATTCAAATTCGTCCACTATCGTATCCTTCAGGGTTTGTAGCCATAACAGTGTTGATAACTGGAAAATTTCCATTATATCACCCTATATCTACCCATATTTTCCACCTATTACGATATTAATAGCCAAATATGGAAATAATTGTCCAGTTATCACTTTTTGCTTTTGTTTTTGATCTTAATTTGATATATCATCGGCAATATGAAAAATAAAGTAGAATTTACGCCGAATCCCAATCTTAAACTGATGGACCAGGTTCTTGAGACCTTGCGATACTACCACTATGCCCATTCAACAGAGAAGACCTATTGCCAGTGGATTCGGCGCTATATTTATTTTTATGGAAAGAAACGCCATCCAAAGGAAATGGGACCCAGTGAGGTAGAACGTTTTTTATCCCACTTGGCAACAGTGGAGAATGTTGCGGTATCAACCCAGCGGCAGGCATTGAACGCCTTAGTTTTCCTCTATCGTGATGTTTTATTGAGTCCTCTTGATGATTCCATTGCCCCGGTGAGAGCCAAGCGAAATCGGCAACCTCCCAGTGTACTCACGGAAGATGAGGTGATGCGTTTGTTTGAACAGATGAAGGGAACGTATCTGTTAATGGCGAGATTGATATACGCCTCAGGGATGCGGCTCATGGAATGTATTCGGCTGCGGATTCAGGATGTTGATTTTGGCCAGGGTAAAATCTTTGTTCGAGCCGGGAAGGGGGGGAAGGACAGGACGACCTATCTTCCTCAACTGCTTCGGGAAGAACTGCATCAGCATATTGAACGGGTCAAAGGATTGCATCGACGTGATCTTCAAGAAGGTTTTGGCGAAGTATACCTTCCCAATGCCCTGGCAAAAAAATATAAGAATGCTGCCTGGGAGACGCCGTGGCAATATGTGTTTCCCGGCCGATCTCGTTCGATTGATCCCCGCAGCGGCAAAGAACGACGGCATCATGTGCTTGAGTCGGGTCTGCAGAAAGCGGTGAAAAGGGCGGTTCAAAAAGCGGGAATTGGTAAGCGGGCCACAGTGCATACGCTGCGACATTCTTTTGCCACCCATATGCTTGAACATGGAATGAATATTCGAGTGCTGCAGGAGCTCCTTGGGCATGCTGACGTTAAAACCACGGAAATTTATACGCATGTTATGCGCAAGGATATTGACGCAATGCAGAATCCGTTGGATCGGCTGTATAGTCAACGATAATAATATGAATAAATTCTTGTTCGCGATTTATGCGGGGATGAGCTCAACAACCGGAGCAAATACTTGACAATGTTATGTGGTTATGTCAAAACCAATACGCATATTCGGACAAGGGAAATAGTTCGTGCAGGAGAATAGGGGAGAACAGCCGGAACCGGGATCATATCGGCAGCGTTGCTATCGTTTACAAGTGGATGTTGATAAAAGTTCTCTCGCCACCTTTGCGGTAACGGTCAATGAATCGGATCTTTTGATCAGGGCGGCAGATGTCGGTTTGAAAAAGTTTGCCAGGGAACGGTTAATTTACTATCGGCATCAGCTGGAATTGTTTTTGGAGCAGTTTCCGCAAGTTCGCTGCCAGCTTTACCCCTTTGATATTCCGGAATATGCCTTGCTGCCAAAGTTGGTCAGCAGGATGATTGTTGCCGGGAAGCAAGCCGGTGTCGGGCCGATGGCGGCGGTTGCCGGGGCGATAGCTGAGGCTGTCGGTCGTGATTTATTGGCCCTGAGTCCGGTGGTAATGGTTGAAAATGGTGGTGATGTTTTTCTGTCGGGAGCAAGCTCTTATACCGTGGGGATCTTTGCCGGACAATCACCATTCAGTGGGAAATTAGGAATTCAGATCAGCAGATCCGAGAATTTTTCCGCCGGCATCTGTACATCATCATCGACGGTGGGGCATTCACTCAGCCTGGGAATGGCTGATGCCGTGTGTATTTATGCTGATTCGGCTGCCCTTGCTGATGCTCTGGCAACTGCCATGGGAAACGGGATCAGAACAAGAGATGACTTGGAACCAACCATACAGAAAGCCCTGGCTTTTGACTCGGTTTACGGGGCTGTTGCCATTTTGGGGGATAAGCTGGCAGCTGGTGGCGACCTGGAACTGGTTCCGCTGTCTCGGAAATGAGAGGTAAAGATGAAAAAAACCTATGTGCTTCATTTTGATAAATCAAATTATGATCAACCGATCGTTTATCGTTTAATCAAGGATTATAATCTGGTTTTTAACATCCGGAGAGCGGTAATCCTGCCTAAAAAAGAAAGTTACCTGGCGATGGAAATCAGCGGTGATCCATCTTTGATGGAACAGGGACTTGACTATCTAATGAGGCAGGGGGTCAAGGTTGAGTCAATTAATATGAGTGTGAAACGTAATGAAGAATTATGCATTCATTGTGGTGCCTGTACTGCTATTTGTCCAACCGGGGCCTTAAGTATTGAACGTCCTTCGATGTTGGTTTCTTTTGATCCTGATAATTGTACCGCCTGTGGTTTATGCGTCAAGACCTGTCCGCCCCGGGCAATGGAGGTGAGCTTTTGAAGTTGTCGACTAAAGGAAGATATTCAGTGCGAGCTATGCTGGCTATGGCGATTCTGGCTGATGGAAAAAAGCCGGTTTCTTTGAAGCAGATCAGTGCCCATGAAGGGATATCGGTCAGTTATCTTGAGCAGCTTTTTGTCCATCTGCGTCGTGCCGGACTGGTGAAAAGTGTGCGGGGTCCTGGAGGAGGTTACCACTTTGCCAAAAATCCGGATCAAATCACGGTCGCAAAGATTATGGATGTGGTGCAGGAGTGTATGCAACCGGTTGACTGTGATGACTGCACTCAAGAACGACCGGCCTGCGACGCCGGGCGGGGGAGCAGTAAATGTCTGACCCGTCCCCTTTGGGATAAACTTGATGAAAAGATTGGTGTATTCCTGGAATCGGTAACATTACAGAATGTTATTGATGGGAGCATATGAACATTTATCTGGATTACAATGGTACGACGCCGGTAGATCCAGCAGTACGCGATGAGATGCTGCCCTTTCTGGGCGATCTCTATGGGAATCCATCAAGTACCCATTGGGCCGGTCAGGCGGCGCGGGAAGCAATTGATAGCGGACGCGAACAACTGGCAAGCCTGATTGGCGGAGATTCTCAAGAGATTATTTTTACTGGTTGTGGCTCTGAAAGTGACAATCTGGCCATCAAGGGAACTTTATGGTCTTGCTTTCAGCAGGATTTAACCAAAGCTCATGTGATAACTAGCGCGGTTGAACATCCGGCGATCCTGAATTGTTGCGCCTTCCTGGAAAAACTGGGGGTTGATTTCACCTATCTCGATGTTGATCGGGATGGCATGATATCTGCCGATCAGGTTGAGGCGGCAATTACTGAGCGAACGGTATTGGTTTCTTTGATGCTGGCCAACAATGAAACCGGGGTCATCTTCCCGATAGAAGAAATTTCTCGGGTAACCAGGTCACATGGTATCCGGCTGCACACTGATGCTGTCCAGGCAGTGGGTAAAATTCCTGTGGATGTGAATACACTGGGCGTTGATCTGTTTTCTCTCTCTGGTCATAAATTTTACGCTCCCAAAGGCGTAGGTGCCTTGTGGGTTCGCTCCGGCGTGAATCTAGAGCCTCTTATTCATGGTGGAGGGCAGGAACAAGGCCGCCGTAGTGGAACAGAGGCAGTTGCCAATATTGTGGCTGTGGGTAAGGCTGCCAGTCTGTTGGAACCAGGGAGTTTAGATAAGGAAAGAAAACGACTGGCTGAATTGCGCGGTAATCTGGAAACAGAACTGGTGGAAAAATTACAAAGAGTGGTATTTCATGGCAGTCGGGTTGAAAGATTGCCCAATACCACCAACTTTTCGCTGCCCGGCATTGACGGTGAGTCGCTGAGAATGCATCTTGACTTACAGGGGATAGCTGTTTCCACCAGCTCAGCCTGTGCTTCAAGAGACGGTAAGGGATCTCTGGTGTTGAGGGCTATGGGAGTATCTGAAGCTGAAGCCCAGAGTGCTATTCGAGTCAGTCTGGGTCGTTGGACTACGGATGCGGAAATCAGACAGTTTATTGATGTCCTGGTTGAAGCCGCGGAATCTCTATGGCGCATTTCACCTTTGTAATCCCCGTGTTTTTCTGGGAACAGAATTCAATTCTGTCCCCCGTATTTAAAACTTCATTGTAAGTTATTTCCCGTGAGTGAAAAAATTGCAGTTGGTTTCAGCGGTGGCGTTGACAGCGTTGTTGCGGCTTTATTGTTGCGCCAAGAAGGTTATGAAGTCCAACTTGTATCTTTGGACATGGGAGCCATTGCTCCTGATTTGTTCAGGCAAAGGGTAATGCTGGCAGCCAATGCATTATCATTGCCGGTAGAAATAATAACAGTTCGGGAGCTTTTTAAACAACAGGTTATTGATTATCTGACAGAATCATATCTTGACGGGGTAACGCCTAATCCCTGTATTCGTTGCAATGCCCGGGTGAAATTTGCTTTATTATGGCAGGCCGCTGAAACCTTGAATGCCCGGTGGCTGGCTACCGGGCATTATGTCAGGCTTGCAAGCTGGGGAAATTTTCAGCCGGTAATCAGCCAGGGAGAGGATGAAACGAAAGATCAGAGTTATTTTCTCCAGCAGGTTCCAGGGGAATGGTTGGCCGCGACCAAATTTCCCCTGGGAAAACTGAAAAAGGAAAAAGTTCTGGACCTGGCTCGCCAGGCTGGATATCCACTGGATGGCTATCGTGAAAGCCAGGAATTATGTTTTGTCAAAAATGGATCATATGCAGACCTGTGTTGTCCGGTCTCGACTGATAATCTTTCTGCAACTGGTAATATAGTCAATCTGGCGGGTGAGATTATCGGCATGCACCGCGGCATCCATCATTATACCCTTGGACAGCGCCGGGGCCTGGGCATTGCCCATGCTGAGCCTCTTTATGTTTATGCCATTGAGCAGATGAAAAATCAATTGGTGGTAGCCGAGCGTCACCATCTTTACCGGACGACTTTTATGGTGCAAAAACTTAACTGGTTTATTAAGGCTGAAAAATGTCCGAGGCGCCTGTTGTGCCAGATCCGCTATCGACACCAGCCGGCCCCGGCATCAGTGGAAATGATAGCTTATGATACGATTCGGGTAGTGTATGATCAGCCTCAATTCGCTGTCACCCCCGGCCAGGGAGCGGCATTTTATCGGGACGGTTGTCTGCTGGTGGGAGGGGTGATAAGCCGGTGAAGGTTAAATGCGTTACCCTGGGCTGCAAGTTGAACTATTATGAATCCTGTGCTCTGGGTGAGGAAATGGAGCGCCGTGGTTATCAGGTAGTTCATGATGGATCAGCTGATATTGTTATTGTTAATACTTGTGCGGTTACCAGTAAGGCGGGTATGCAGAGCCGTCAGGAGGTGCGTAAAGCCATAAAAAATAATCCTGGAGCCCGGGTTGTTATGACCGGTTGCTATGCTCAGTTTAATCCGGGGATTGCTGATAACATAGAAAATCTGGCGGCGATTGTCGGTAATGCCGGTAAGGCTTTCATTCCCCACTGGATCAGTGATAATGAACAGTTGGATCCAGAGGTTGTTGGGCCGGAAAATTTTGGTTTTTCCGGCTGTATGCCGGTTGACGCCCTTAAAGCCAGAAGCTTTATGGGGCGTAGCCGGGCTTTTTTGAAAATACAGGACGGTTGCAATGCTTTTTGTCATTATTGCATCATTCCTTTCCTGCGTGGCCGGTCAAGGAGCTTGGAAACTGCTGAAATTGTCGCTGAAGCAAAGGCAATTGCTGATGTCGGATATCGGGAACTGGTTCTGACCGGCGTACATCTGGGACAGTATGGTCAGGATCTGAATTCGGAGTGTGATCTTACTTTTTTACTTGAACAGCTACTGCAGGAATCGAGGCTGCGCGTTCGTCTGGGCTCGTTGCAACCCCAGGAAGTCACTCCAACGATGATAAATCTGCTGGCGGATGAGGGAAACAATCTTTGTGAGCACCTTCATCTTTCTCTGCAATCAGCGGATGACCAGGTACTGGCAAGCATGGGGCGTCCGTATGGCCAAAAGGAGATAATATATCTGGCCAAGACCATAAAGCAGTTAAATCCCCGGATAACTGTTGGGGCGGATATTATTGTTGGCTATCCCACCGAAACTGAAGAGGCGTTTAAAAATACGCTTCATTTGCTTAGCGAGTTGCCTTTTACTTACCTCCATGTTTTTCCCTATTCTCCCAGGGCTGGAACTGTGGCGGCTAAAATGAAGGATACAGTGCCGGTAAAGTTGAAGAAGGAGAGAGTGAAAATATTACAGAAACTGGAAAAAGCTAAGAAAACAGTATCATACAATGAATATATAAACCAACCTCTTAGAGTTATCATGGAACGAGTACATAAATCTAAGGAGGCGTCGACATCACTTTCCGGTCATTCACGTAATTACCTGAATGTATCAATTAATGATTTTATCAACCATGAACCGTCTACTTTACTTAATCGGGAAATTAAGGTTTTACCTCATGCTTTTGATGGATTAAAGTTGCTGGCAAAGATTGACAGACGGTCATGATTATGCTACAAACTGGATTAACTTACTAAACATAAAACTGGAGGAAAAGAAAATGATTGGTAAATCAACTCCCATTCGTGATCTGTTAACAAAATATCCCAAAGCGGCTGAAGTTTTTGCCGGAAAGGGCATGGGATGTCTGGGTTGTTCGGCGTCCATGTTTGAAACTATTGAAGAAGGAGCCCTGGCTCATGGCCTGGATCCGGATAAACTGGTTGATGAAATGAACGCTGCCCTGACCGAATGAAAGCTGGCCGTGAACGATTGGATGTAGTCCTGGTTTCCCGGGGTCTGGCAGCCAGTCGGGAGCGGGCCCGGGCTCTCATTATGGCCGGTAAGGTTCTTTGTGACGATATTGTGGTTGACAAGGCCGGCCAGAAGGTTTCCCTGGAGTCAGTTATTCGTCTCAATGAGCGTGATTTTCCCTATGTCAGCCGGGGCGGGTTGAAACTCGCCGGTGCTTTGCAATCTTTCAGCCTTGATCCTGCCGGTTGCGTTGCCCTGGATGTTGGAGCGTCCACTGGCGGTTTTACCCACTGTCTTCTGCTGCATGGAGCCCGACTGGTTTACGCGCTGGATGTTGGTTATGGCCAACTGGCCTGGGAGTTGCAGCAGGATTCCCGGGTTGTGGTTATGGATCGGACGAATATCCGTTACCTTTCGCCGGCGGATTTTCCGGAAACAATAAACTTTTGCGTCATTGATGTTTCTTTCATCTCACTGGAAAAAGTACTGCCGGCGGTTCATCCCCTTTTGAGTGCCGGAACGCCGGTTGTTGCTTTGGTGAAACCGCAGTTTGAGGTGGGGCGGAGTAATGTGGGAAAAGGGGGTATCGTCCGTGATGAAAAGAAGCAGCAGGAGGCCCTGGAAAAAATCATCAAATCAGCCGAAGGTGGCGGTTTTGACTTTCAGCAGAAAATGATTTCACCCATCACCGGGCAGAAGGGGAACCGGGAATTTATTGTTTACCTTCGGCGAGATTAATGTTTATATAAAATCGGGGACAGCCACTAAAAAGCGGGGTCACCGGGATTGGGGACATTCTTGAACTGCCGATTGAAAGCAGCGGCTGGTGGCCAGGGATTGGTGGTTGGTTAAAGCCGACCGTAAACCCGCGGCTGTCGGTGGCTGGTCAAGTGTGTCCCCTCGCGAAGCACGGCGAAGCAAAAGTGCAAACCGGTGTCGAATGCTGGCGAAGGATTTAAAAACAGCGGAAATAAATTTCCAGGGATGTTCCGGCATGGCTCTCGCTCATTCTCGCCGGCCGTCCATGGCCTGCCTGTGCGTGCCGCACGCAGACAGGCCGGCTAGTGGGGCGCGCTAAAGCAATGTCCCCGCGTCCGCCGCGAATCACATCGTGTGATTCGTTCGGCGGCCAATACCGCTACGAGCCAAGTCCGAACATCCGGCAATATGTCCCCGGCAATGCAACTTAAGAAAGTTGAGTTAATTTAACCTAAACTGAGCGATTAGCCTTTAAAGGTGTAGGGTTTAAGGTTTTTACCTTGTACCTTATATCTTGTACCTTTTAGTTTTAATGATTACAGGATGTTTTGCTATTACAAACGTAAACATTCGACTACGTTTTCAAAAAAAGATAAAAATACTCTCACAGAGGCACAAAGTCACAGAGAACCCGAGTCATTTGCCCTCTGTGACTCCGTGTCTCTGTGAGAAATAATAAAAATTTGTCAATCTATAGACAAAATCGAATATTTAATTACAAACTTTCACCCGTTGGGTGTTATTTCTCATTAACGTAACGCCTTTATTTTTCAAGGCTAAACGCTGATAGCTAACAGCTAATCACTTAATTTAAGTATGATTAACAGACGGCAGAGTAGAAAAATAATGATTGGACAACTGCCGATCGGCGGCAATACGCCCGTTTCGGTTCAGTCCATGACTAATACCGATACGAGGAATGTTAATGCTACCGTAGCCCAGATCCATGCCTTGACCAATGCCGGCTGTGAACTTGTGCGGGTGGCGGTGCCGGATATGGCAGCGGCAAAAATTCTCAGGGAAATAAAATCCGCCATTGCAATTCCATTGATAGCCGACATTCATTTTCAACATCAACTGGCCATTGAATCAGTCAATCAGGGCGTTGATGCCTTAAGGCTTAATCCAGGCAATATCGGTTCAGACCAGCGGGTCAGGGAAGTGGTGCATGCCTGTCGTGATCGGAATGTTCCCATCCGTATCGGGGTCAATGCCGGTTCACTGGAAAAAGATCTGGTCGATCGTTTTGGCCACACTCCCAGAGCGATGGTGGATAGCGCCTTGCGACATATTCGCCTGCTGGAAGATCAACAGTTCAACCTGATCAAGATTTCCTTGAAATCTTCCAATGTTACAGATACTATAGATGCTTATCGTTTGCTGGCTGAAGCGGTCGATTACCCTTTCCATATCGGTATTACTGAAGCCGGTACCCCAAAACGGGGAGCCATAAAGTCTGCTGTGGGGATCGGCATCTTATTGTATCTTGGATTGGGGGATACCTTGAGGGTTTCATTAACGGGTGATCCGGTTGAAGAGATCTTTGTTGCCTATCAGATACTTCAGAGTCTGGCCTTGCGACAAAGAGGAATTGAATTAATTTCCTGTCCAACCTGTGGCCGGACTGAAATCAATCTTATCGATCTTGCCACGGCGGTGGAAAAGCGATTGCAGCATATTCGTCAGCCGATCAAGGTTGCGGTAATGGGTTGTGTTGTCAATGGACCAGGTGAAGCAAAAACCGCCGATATCGGCATCGCCGGTGGACGGGGCAATGGACTGCTGTTTCGACACGGGAAAATACTCCGGAAAGTTCCCGAAGATAAACTGCTGGACGAACTGGTGGAAGAGGTAGAAAAACTTGCCGCCGAATTATCTCTCTAATGCCATACTTCGCCGCCTGCCACAGCTTGCCAGAATTTGCTGGGGGCTGCTTTTGGATAGTCGGGTAGCCTTGCGCCTGAAAATGATTCCCCTTGGCGCGGTTTTCTATCTCTTGTTGCCCTATGATTTAATCCCGGATTTTTTTGTTCCAGTCATTGGTGAAATAGATGATATCCTGATTTTATTTTTCGCGTTTCGCTTGTTCCTGCACCTGGTGCCGGCGGAAATTCTACGTGAGCATCAATTAAAGGTTGGCTGGTGAAAGCTGAAAACCAAATCCAAATCCTCCCCTCCCAGGTTCACAATAAGATTGCCGCCGGTGAGGTAGTTGCACGCCCGGCTTCAGTGGTCAAGGAACTGGTTGAAAATGCGTTGGATGCCGGAGCCGACCAGATAAGCGTTTTTGTCGAGGACGGCGGAAAACAACTGATTGAAGTTATTGACAATGGTTGTGGTATGGGAAAAAATGATGCCCTGCTGGCCCTGGAGCGGCATGCCACCAGTAAAATAGTCAGTGAAAAAGATCTTTTTGCCCTTAAAACCTTCGGTTTTCGTGGCGAAGCCCTCCCAAGCATTGCCGCCGTCTCCCGCTTTATTCTTGAAACCAGAATCAGGAAAGTTCATGAAGCGGTTTGCATCACCATGGATGATGACCATCACCTTCAGGTTGATACCACCGGCGCCCCGGTTGGAACCAGGGTCAGGGTCCGGGATTTATTTTACAATATCCCTGCCCGGCAAAAGTTTGTCAAAACCACCGTTACTGAACGTGGTGCCATTCTTGATTGCCTGAATCGGTTTTCCCTGGTTCATCCAGATTGCGGTTTTACCTTGATCCATAATCAAAAAAATGTTTTTAAACGTACAGCCGGCAGTGATTTGCGCCACCGGTTAATGGAAGTCCTTGGCCGTGAGACCGGTGAAGAATTACTGCCGGTTTCCGGGGGAAGTTCAACCGCCGGGGTGCTGTCCGGTTTCACTTCTCCACCAATATTGCACCGTTCCAACCGCCGTTCGATCTACCTTTTTGTCAACAACCGGATGGTTAAAGATCAGGTGATGAATTCGGCGGTGCTTAAAGCCTATCAGGGGCTGATGGAAAAAGGACGCTATCCGGTCAGTGTCTTATTTTTGACTATTGATCCCTCCCTGGTAGATATGAATGTCCATCCGGCCAAGGAAGAGGTTAAATTTGCTGAACCGGGGCGGATATTTTCCCTGATCAGGCAGGCAATTCTGGAAGCACTCAGTGGTTATCCCGGTTCGAAAACCAACGGATCAATGGGAAATGACCCTTTTGCTGCTTTAATTTCGTCATCATCTGATCATGAAAAAGCTGGTTCTTCGGCCGGCGTTGCAGCTACTGGTGCCCGTCAACCTGATATGCTTCCAGACTGGCAGCCCGGGGCAGTAAAGACAGCTGAAAATGTTGCTTCTGGAGCTGTCCATGAACAACCGCGGCAGTATATGCCTGAGACCGATAATGAGATGCCCAGGGGGAAGAATTTTTTTTCCGCCATGGAGATTATTGGCCAGGTATGGAAAAGTTATCTGGTATTGAGCCATGGAGATGCGTTATATATGATTGACCAGCATGCCGCCCATGAACGAATTTTATTTGATCAGCTGCAGCAGCAAATGGGGACTATAAATGGTTCCCAGGAATTGTTGCTGCCGATAACCATGGATTTGTCTCCTGATGAATTGGCGGCGGTGGATGAAAATAGTGAGACCTTAAACCGACTTGGTTTCACACTGGCTCCTTTTGGCAATTATGCCGTTGTTTTAACCGGGATTCCAGTTCTGGCAAAAGATTATGATCCCCGGCAATTTTTCTCAGAAGTGATCGGTGATCTGCTGCAAAGTAGTAATCAGTCAATAAAGAATCTGCCTTTGATTGATGAACTGGCCGCCGGAATGGCCTGCCGCCTGGCGATAAAAGCCAGTGATGCTTTAAGTCATGAAGAAATTGTCTTGCTGTTAATGAAACTTGATCAGGTGAATGTTGGTCAAACCTGCCCTCACGGGCGACCGCTTTATTTCAGTATGAGCCGATATGAGATGGAAAAAAGATTTCAGCGCCGTTAATTACCGACTGATAAGTTTGTTGGTGATGATGGTGCTTGGTATATATGGTTGTGCCGGTCATCCGGTTAAAATTATGCCGGAAGGGTATGTTCGTCCTGATGTACTGACTGCCGCCTGGGATAAACTGGTTGATGTTGAGACTCTGGTTGCCAGAGGAGTGATCAAACTGGAAGCCCGCGATGGCCGGAAAAACTCCCAGCGCATCCGTTTTACCGCTAAATCTCCCGATTTGTTGAAAGTCCAATGGTTGACTCCATGGTATACCGTAGCCTGGCAGTTGCTGATTGTTGACCGTGAGTTCTGGCTTTCAGATAGTAAAGGTCAGATTACCTATCATGGTGATCTGGGGATGGGAATACCAACGGGTTCATGTGCTCAGCATAATAAGTGGTGGACATATATTGAATTAATGGCTTCCTGGCTGCAGTTGATTTCCAAACCACCACCCATGCTCATGAAAACTGAACACGGAACTGATCCGGGAATGGCTAATCTGCCGGTTACTCGCACTCAATATCTGGTTGCTGAAGACGGTATAATGCCTGCCGGAAAGATCATCCACTTTTCTGATGGTACTGAATGGCATGTGACCTATGACGATTTTGTTACTGCTAAGGAGGGGAGAATATTTCCCCAAAGGCTGGAAATTCTTTGCCCGGCGGCGAAGTTGTCCCTGCGGTTTGAAAGTCCCCGGCTGAATAATGAGCTTAAAGAAAGAAGTTTTATTTACCAGCAGAAAAATTTTAGATTAAAGGAAGTTGACTGCCATAATTTTTTAATCCCATGAACTCTAAGGAGGTCTGAATACATGTTTGATTATGATGTGGTTATTATTGGTGGAGGACCTGCCGGTCTTACTGCCGGACTGTATGCCTCGCGGGCACGATTGAATACCGTACTACTGGAAGGAATGATGATGGGAGGGCAAACCGCCTCGACTGAACTGGTGGAAAATTACCCGGGTTTTACGGAACCGCTGGTCGGTGCCAGTATGGGACCATTATTTGAGGCCCAGGCCAAGAAGTTCGGCCTTGAAGTTCGCCAATTTCAGCAGGCAAACAGGATTATTCCTAAAAATCCCGGTTTTGAGATAACTTTGTCTCCGGATGGACAGATATCCGCCAAAACTGTTATTGTCGCTACTGGCACCCAATGGGCAACGTTGGGAATTCCCGGGGAAGAGGAGATGAAAGGTGGCGGGGTATCCTATTGTGCCACCTGCGATGGTGCCTTTTACCGTGATCTGGATATCGCTGTTATCGGTGGCGGCAATGCTGCCATTGAAGAATCCCTCTTCCTGACCAGATTTGCCCGTAAGGTCTATATTATTCATCGGCGTGATGCCCTGCGGGCTGAAAAAATCATTCAGGAACGGGCATTTGCCAATGAGAAAATAGAGTTTGTCCTTAATCATGTTCCCTTAAGAATTGTGGGAGATTCAGAAGTAAAAGGGCTTGAAATTAAACAGGTACAAACGGGAGAAGAGCGGCTGCTTCCTGTTTCAGGTGTCTTTATTTATGTGGGCATGCGGGGAAAATCTGAATTGCTTGAGGGCCTGACATCAATGGATGATCGAGGATTTATTCCCGCGGGCGAGGACACTATTACCGATTGTCCCGGTTTGTTTGCCGCCGGCGATATCCGTCAGAAACCTTTGCGTCAGATTGTCACGGCGGTAGCCGATGGTGCGGTCGCGGCGGTTCAGGCGGAAAAATTTATCGAAGCAAACTTCTGATGATTTGTCCATCCACCGGTTTTAGGTTGCTTTTAAACCTCTTTTTTTGCTAACAATACCCTAAATTAAGCGATTAGATTTTAGCAGTTAGCTATTAGCCCAATAATTACAAGATGTTTAATATCACCCACCTTCACCCGTTTGGTGTTATTACTAATCAGCGTAAAGCCCTGATTTTTAAAAGCTAATTGCTAATGGCTAACCGCTAATAGCTCGGCTTAGGAATACATTATGCGTTATACCGGTTGGCGAAAAAAAATGGTAGAGGAACATGTGATTGCCCGGGGGGTTAACGATCCCAGAATTATTGCGGCAATGTCCGAAGTTCCTCGACATTATTTTCTTGATTCAGCTTTGGCTGAACAGGCATACGGTAATCATTCCCTGCCCATTGGTGCCGGACAAACCATGACCCAACCTTATGTGGTTGCCTTCCTTTTAAACCAACTCAAATTAAAAGGCCATGAAAAGATCCTGGAAATCGGCATGGGATCAGGCTATTTGACCGCTCTCCTCAGTCGGCTTGCCGATCGTGTTTTTGCCATAGAAAAACATCGTTCCCTGGCAATTATGGCCCGTAAACGGCTTGAACATCAGGATTGTAATAATGTGGTCATTAAAATATTCGATGGCAGTTATGGCTGGAACGATGAAGCTCCCTTTGACGCCATCGTCATTTCCGCGGCGGCGATAAGTCCGCCCGAGCCTCTCCTTTCCCAGTTGGCTCCCGGTGGTATGATGCTGCTCCCCCTGGTGGAAGCTGAAGGGCAGCAACTTTACAAGATCACCGGTGATAACGAAGGCAAGTATAGCCGCCAAGCTCTGATTCCCTGCAACTTTGTTAAACTGGTGGGGAAATATGGCAGCACCTGAGCACAGGAACGATGGTCCCTGGCAGATTGCAGTTATAGGTGCCGGGATATCTGAAGCCGGTTTGGATCCGCAAGCTGTTGATATTGGCAGGCTGGTGGCGGAATCCGGTAATATTCTGCTTTGTGGAGGCCTTGGCGGCATAATGGAAGCTGCTGCCCGGGGGGCTAAAGAGGCCGGCGGAACAACAATTGGCATTGTTCCCGGGGCTGAGCGCTTTCAGGCCAACAGTTATATTGACTATGAGATTGTTACTAATCTTGGACACCTGAGAAATTTCCTTATTATCCACTCGGCGGACGGGGTGGTGGCACTTCCGGGATCTTATGGCACCCAGACAGAAATCAGTATTGCGATGAAACTGGGAAAACCATTAGTTGCCATCGGCCGGCATTGGCATTTTATTCCGGAAGTACATTGCTATGTAAATTCTGGGGTGGCATTCAGCACCCTGTTAAAGCAATTGGGAAAAAGGCCTGTAACCGATGAGAAACAATTCGCAGAACTTTACTGATAGTGAAATTCTGCAAAAATATTTTCAAGATGTACGTTCTATACCTTTGCTTTCTCAAGCGGAGGAACAGGAACTTGCAAAACGGGTCCAGGAGGGTGATGAAGAAGCCAAACGAAAGATGATTGAGGCGAACCTGCGACTGGTAATTTACCTGGTTAAAAAATATATTAACCGGGGGTTACCGGTGCCGGACCTGGTGGAAGAAGGTAATCTTGGTTTGATCAAAGCCGTTGAGCGCTATGACCCGGCCCGAAACTGCCGGTTTTCAACCTATGCGGTTTGGTGGATCAGGCAATATATGCGCAGGGCTATAGTCAACCAGAGTAAAGTGGTCCGCCTGCCAATTCATGTGATGGAGGAATTGAATCTTTACGTCAAGGGGTGTCGTGATTTTATCAAAAAATATAATCGTGAACCAACCCTGGAAGAAATTTCCGCTTACCTTGACCACGAATTTTCAACCATTAATTCGTTTCTTGGTTCATTTAACCAGTTGGTTTCCCTGTCTCCCGGTGGCAGAACAGACGAAAATGAAGGTGCCTCAATTTCATTAGAACAGCTGCCCGACACCAAAGCCGATAATCCCATGGAGCACCTGCATCGGATTCTCAGGCTTAAAACCATACTGCTCTGGTTAAATGAACTGACTCCCAAAGAAAAATACATTATTATCCATCGGTTTGGTCTTTATGACCATGAGCCACAGACCCTGGAGATAATTGGTCAAACCCTTGAGTTGACCCGGGAACGTATTCGTCAGATTGAAGCAAAGGCACTTTTAAAATTGCGACGAATCATTGACAGACATAAGGTTACCCTGGATGATCTGGTTTGAAAACTTTGTAACTATTCAGCGGGGTTGTCTTTACCTGCAGGGGACAGATTTTATTTTTTCTTTTTCGGGGACAGAATGATTTTCACCGAATAATATCGATCTTTAATTGATTTTAGTACCATCTCAAAATGAAAAAATTTAATCTGTCTCCCGGTTTTCGTGAAAAAAATTCAGTCCCCTGCGGAATCAAGCTGCTAGCTGGCTAAAGCTGAATAGTTACAAAATTTTTTATCCGTATCTCAATACGGGGACAGAATTGAATTCCGTCCCCTTCGAAAAGGGAGAAGCAAGAGGCTGAATGAGTATTCTAGAAACCATAAATAATCCTGATGATCTGCGTCAACTGAGTGTTAAAGAACTGCCTGAACTGGCTGCTGAGCTGAGGGATGTAATCATTAATACGGTCTCCTGCAATGGTGGGCATCTGGCTTCTTCTCTTGGAGTGGTTGAATTAACTCTTGCCCTTCATTATGTGTTTCAGACGCCTGATGATTTATTGGTTTGGGATGTTGGTCACCAGGCATATGCTCATAAATTGATCACCGGTCGGCGTGACCGGTTTTCCAGCCTCCGGCAGCTGGATGGTTTGAGTGGGTTTCCTAAGACGAAGGAAAGTCCTTATGATACTTTTGGGGTTGGCCATAGCAGTACATCGATTTCTGCCGCTCTGGGTATGGTCCTGGCTCGAGAGATACAAAACAAAGCCGGCCGGGCCATTGCCGTCATTGGCGATGGTTCGCTGACTGCGGGCATGGCTTTTGAAGCTCTGAATCAGGCCGGTAGTCTTGATCGTGATCTGATTGTCATTCTCAATGACAATGAAATGTCAATTTCCAACAATGTTGGGGCCTTATCCGGTTATCTCAACCGCCTGATGACCGGCGGAGTGGTTAATCGTTTTCGCCATGATGTGAAATCCGTACTGACCAATATCCCCAGGGTTGGGAACCCTCTTTTCAAGATGGTAAAGCGGGCTGAAGGAACTTTTAAAGGTTTCATGGTGCCTCTGGGGACTTTGTTCGAGGATATTGGCTTTCAATATATCGGACCCCTGACCGGCCATAAAATTGATGCTTTGGTAGAGACATTCCAAAACCTGAAAAAACTTCATGGCCCGCTTCTTGTTCATGTGATTACCAAAAAAGGCAAGGGCTATGAACCGGCTGAAAAGGATCCGACTGCGTTTCATGGAATCGGTCCTTTTGATATTGCCACCGGGGCGGTGACCAAAAAGAAAAACGCCCCCATGTCCTATACCGCTGTTTTCGGTCAGACCCTGACCAAACTTGCCGGTGATGATGAAAGACTTGTGGGGATAACCGCGGCCATGCCTGCCGGTACCGGCATGGAAACCATGGCCCGTGATTTTCCCGAACGGGTCTTTGATGTCGGCATTGCCGAACAGCACGGAGTGACCCTGGCTGCCGGGATGGCGACTCAGGGTCTGCGGCCATTTGTGGCCATTTATTCAACCTTCATGCAGCGGGCCTATGATCAGGTTATTCACGATATTGCTTTGCAGAATCTACCGGTTACTCTGTGTCTTGATCGCGGCGGTCTGGTGGGGGAGGATGGCCCCACGCATCACGGAGCTTTTGATCTTTCATACCTGAGCCTGGTGCCAAACCTTACCATTATGGCCCCTAAAGATGAAAATGAGTTGCAGCATTTGTTGAAAACAGCACTGCATCTCGATGCCCCGGCAGCTATTCGCTATCCGCGCGGCAGCGGAGTGGGGGTCGAAATGGATCAGGTGTGGGAATGCCTGCCTTTGGGTTCCTGGGAAGTTC
>JAYEKE010000041.1:1389-5038 GCA_034660915.1 Pseudomonadota bacterium | reverse complement strand
CTCATAGCGGTATTGGCCGCCGAACGAATCACACGAGGTGATTCGCGGCGGACGCCTCGGAAGCCGGCCATGGACGGCCGGCGAGAATGAGCGAGAGCCATGCCGGAACATCCTGACACCTTAATTTGGGTTGCGGGCGCAGCCCGCATTAGACAATATTTGTTGAATATGTTACGACCACGAAGAGCACGATGGACACGAAGGCGGAGTTAAAAATTCTTCGTGATTTTCGTGTTCTCCGTGGTTTTCTTTTACCGTCTGGAAACTTTTCTCATGCATGATCTGATTGTCATCGGTGCCGGCCATGCCGGCTGTGAAGCTGCTCTGGCGGCTGCCCGGATGGGTATTTCGGTACTGGTTTTCACCATCAACGCCGATACCATTGCCCAGATGTCCTGCAACCCGGCCATCGGCGGCCTGGCCAAGGGCCACCTGGTCAAGGAAATTGACGCCCTGGGCGGATCCATGGGCCTCATAGCCGACCAGTGCGGCATCCAGTTTCGCACCCTGAACACCTCAAAAGGACCGGCGGTGCGGGGCACTCGGATCCAGTGTGACAAGTTGCTGTACCATCGACGGATGAAGCACTTCCTGGAACAGCAGGACGGCATCGAAATCCGTCAGGCGATGATCAACCGGCTGCTGGTGGACGATAAAAGAGTTGTCGGGGTAGAGGATGAAACCGGTTTTCAGTATCGCTGCCAGGCGGTGGTCATCACCACCGGCACTTTCTTAAACGGCCTCATCCATATTGGCACCTTCCAGCAGGCCGCCGGCCGCACCGGGGAATTCGCCTCCCTGGCCCTGCCTGAAAACCTGCGGGAACTGGGATTTCAACTTGGACGGATGAAAACCGGTACCCCGCCCCGGATGCTGCGACGCTCGATTGATTTCAGCCGCCTGGAACGACAGGACGGGGATCCAAAACCGAAGCCTTTTTCAGTCATGAGCGGCAGCATTGACCAAGCTCAGCTGCCCTGTTTCATCACCCGCACCACCACAAAAACTCATAAGATTCTGGCAGACCACATCGGCCAGTCACCGCTTTACAACGGCACCATTGAAGGCATCAGTGCCCGTTACTGCCCATCCCTGGAAGACAAGATCATGAAATTTCCCCACCATGAAAGCCACCAGGTAACGTTAGAGCCCGAAGGCTGGGAAACCGAGGAAATCTATGTTAAAGGCCTGGGGAACTGCCTGCCGGTGGAAATCCAGCAGCAGCTGTTTCACACCGTACCCGGCCTTGAGGAAGCGGTGGTCATCCGGCCGGCCTATGCGATTGAATATGATTTTGTTTTACCGACCCAGCTCCACAACACCCTGGAAACCAAGAAGATCAAAGGGCTGTTTTTAGCCGGCCAGATCAACGGCACCTCGGGCTACGAGGAAGCCGCCGGCCAGGGTATCTGGGCCGGGACCAACGCTGCCTGCCGAATAAAAAAACTGCCCCCGTTTCTGCTTGACCGTTCCGAAGCCTACCTGGCGGTGATGGTAGATGATCTGATCACCAAGGGCACCAACGAACCCTACCGGATGTTCACCTCCCGGGCCGAATACCGCCTCTTACTGCGGGAAGACAACGCCGATCTGCGGCTGACGGAAAAAGCCTTTGAACTGGGACTGGTGGATGAACAACGGCGGGAGAGGACCAGGGAAAAGGAACGTAAAACCAATGAAGGAAAGAAAGGACTGCACCGGATCAGGATCACCCCAAAGCAGGTGAATAAATCCTTGAGCAATGCCGGATCATCGCCGTTGAAAGAACCGGTTCCGGCAGATGAATTATTAAAAAGACCGGAAGTTGACCTGGCCACCCTGGCGGCCCATTCCCCTGAAACCGCCGATCTGTCCCGGGAACTGGGAGCGGAAGTTTCCCGGCAAATGGAAATCCAGCTCAAATACCAGGGCTATATCAACCGGCAGCTGGCCGAAGTGGAAAAATTCAAATCCCTGGAAAAGAAAAAAATCCCGGCTGATTTTGACTATCACACCGTTTCCGGCCTCACCAACGAACTGATCCAGAAGCTGGAAGAAGTCCGCCCGGCATCTTTAGGCCAGGCCTCCCGTTTGCCGGGCATCACCCCGGCCGCCATTTCCGTCCTGATGATCTATCTGAAAAAATTCCGCCAGAAATCAACTTGACTTAGTCTTGGAACTTAGTCCATAATAGGTTATCTGTAAAGATTTAGCTTTGTTTATAGATTGGAAAATTTTTCTTATTTCTCACGGAGCCACAAAGACACAGAGAAAGCCAGTTATTTGCCCTCTGTGACTCTGTGGCTCCGTGAGACTATTTTTAATTTTTTCGAAAATATAAAACTGAATGTTTACGTTTATCTTATATCAGCTGCTAGCTCAATTCAGGCTTATAATATTTAGAGAAAATTCGGAGGATGTCATGTCTGACATGGTCAATGTTCACGAAGCTAAAACCCAGCTTTCCCGGCTGCTGAAACGAGCCCATGAAGGGGAGGAGATTGTGCTGGCCAAAGCGGGAAAGCCTTACGCCCGCTTAGTGCCCCTGCACAAGCAGGAACCCCGAAAACCGGGAATCGCCAAAGGACACCTGGATGAAACCTTTTTTGAACCGCTGCCCGAAAGTGAGTTGCAAACATGGGGACAATAACAGACGACCAGGTTTCGATCTTCCTGCTCGATACCCATACCCTTTTATGGTGGCTATTCAACGATTCAAGGCTTTCCATAACCGCCTTTGAAATCATCCAGAATCCCGAGCATACAATTCTGGTCAGCAGCGCCTCCGGCTGGGAAATTGCCACCAAATATCGACTGGGGAAACTGCCCCATGCCGGTGAAGCGGCCACCAATCTACCGTCGTTGCTGCGCCAGGCTCGCATGGAGGTTTTGCCGATTACCATGGAACATTCCCTGGCTGCGGGTGCCCTCCCTGGACCTCATCGTGATCCCTTCGACCGGATGCTGATTGCCCAAAGCCGCATTGAAGGTTGTCCCATTATAACAACAGACTCCGCGTTTAAACAATATCCAGTGACCTTGATCTGGTAGCCGGAGATAATTTTTTTGTCTGTGTTTGTCCGTGTCTGTCTGTGGCTGAAACAATAACTCCCGGGAAGCAGACTGGCTTAAAGCAATAAAGCAACAACGTCCCGTTTTGATTTGACCAAAGAATTTTTTACCACAGAGAGCACAGAGGGGCACAGAGAAACAATCTGACGATTTCCTCTGTGTTCTCTGTGTTCTCAAGTGAGCATCGCGAACGGGTGGTTTATATTTGAATCCCTTTTTTCTTGTTTTTGTAACTATTCAGCACATCTTTATGAAGCGCACTGCTCCAAGCAAAACCGGGACTGTCCCCAAGCTTTTTGGTTTAAAAGGGAACTGTCCCAGGCTTTTTTGCCGATTACCATGGAACACTCCCTGGCTGCAGGTGCCCTCCCCGGACCTCATCGTGATCCCTTCGACCGGATGCTGATTGCCCAAAGCCGGATTGAAGGATGGCCAATTGTAACTTCTGACTCCGCATTTAAGCAATACCCGGTGACCTTGATCTGGTAGCCGGAGATAATTTTTTTGTCTGTGTTTGTCCGTGTCTGTCTGTGGCTGAAACAATAACTCCCGGGAAGCAGACTGGCTTAAAGCAATAAAGCAACAACGTCCCGTTTTG
>JAYEKE010000041.1:0-1289 GCA_034660915.1 Pseudomonadota bacterium | reverse complement strand
TACCCGGTGACCTTGATCTGGTAGCCGGAGATAATTTTTTTGTCTGTGTTTGTCCGTGTCTGTCTGTGGCTGAAACAATAACTCCCGGGAAGCAGACTGGCTTAAAGCAATAAAGCAACAACGTCCCCTTTTGATTTGACCAAAGAATTTTTTACCACAGAGAGCAGTAGAGTAGGGAGGGAAGTCCCCTCCCCCTCGTCAAACCGGACAGGCGGATTTCCCGCATCCGGCTTTCCTGAAGAATCTCGCCTCAGGCATACACATTCACCAAAATCATGCTACAGATATACCAAACCCAATCGTTTGAAATATGCATAGCCGGTCACTCCTTGGGGCGGACGCCAAGGCCGTTGGCTGCGGCGTGAGAGATGTTTATACAGACGCTCCCGAACATGCCGATTTGTATCACGGAATGCTTTCCGGGGATAGCCCTGTCCGAAATAGTTGCTCCAGCCGATCAACTGCTTATTGATCTCCCCAATAAGCTTTGGAATTGGCTTAAAACACATCTTCGAACTTGTCATCTCGCGCAGTTTATCCCTCTCTCGGGCCATTGCCTTCTTAGAGGGAAACATGTTCAGATACCGGGTATCTCGCCCACCAAGGTCGAGATCATACCGAAACGTATAACCAAGAAAATCAAGGCTTGCGCCCTTCTCCTTCAGATTTACCATTCGGGTTTTCTCCCGGTTTATCTCTAAACCCAACCAACCTTCGATTTTCTCCTCAATCCAGCCCGTAATTCGTTTATCGATATAGCGCGCCATCACAACATAGTCATCGGCATAACGTACCAGTTTGGCATTCGCCCACTGGCCCGGTCCCTGGGAGCGGTGAAACACCTTATCAAACCAATGCAGATAGATGTTTGCCAACAGCGGAGAAATAACTCCGCCTTGTGGCGTACCTTTGATGGGGCTCTTGTTTGCACCTCCACCTTCCCCTTTCTCGGGATCAATAATCGGAACTTTAAGCCACATACGTATTAGCTTCAGTACATGTCTGTCACTAATTCGCATTCGCAAGCAAGCTATCAGCTTGTCATGCGGAATCGAGTCGAAATACCCTTTGAGATCGGCATCATATACTGCACAAAAGCCTGCCTGCAGATAGTCTCTGATTTCACTCAGTGCCTGATGAGCAGAACGGCCGGGCCTGAATCCATAAGAACAATCTTCAAAATCTTCTTCAAAGATTGGCTCCAATATCAACAAAGCGGCCATTTGCACCACTCGATCCCTTATCGTGGGAATTCCCAGTGGGCGCATCTTGCCATTGGCTTTTGGTAT
>JAYEKE010000040.1:17434-18735 GCA_034660915.1 Pseudomonadota bacterium | reverse complement strand
GCACCATTTAATGAAAACAGGTACTTGGGACGATTTTAACGATCGATTTCAAGTGCCTGTTTTATTGCTTGATATAGTTAGTTTTCTGATTTTGTAGTCCACTTTGTAGCCGAGAGTTTATTGAGGCTGTGCGGCGGATGCCGAGCAGGAACCTGGCGGTTGAACTGCTGGAAAAACTGCTGCGGGATGCGATCAAGGCCCGTACCCGTGACAATGTGGTTCAGGAAATGAAATAGGGGGAAAGGGTGCTGAATAGAGGTTGACAGTTAGTTATAAGTAGGTTAATTATTGACACAAAAAACAGCATATATTTGTGTCAAATACATCATGAGAAAACATACTAAAAGCATAGATAATAAGGTACTTAGCAGGGTATATGGCCATGGTAGGGGTTGGGTATTTACTCCGAATGATTTTAAAGATCTTGGCAGCCGTGATGCGATTGCCTCAGCCCTTAAGCGCTACAAGCAATCGGGGCAGATACGTCAATTAGCCCGGGGGCTCTATGACTACCCTAAAAGTGACCCGCAGTTGGGTTCTTTGTTGCCTTCCTCAGACGATATTGCCAAAGCATTGGCCGGGCGGGATGCTGCCCGGTTGCAGCCGACCGGGGCCTATGCTGCAAATTTGTTGGGGCTCTCAACTCAAGTGCCAATGAAAGTGACTTATCTTACTGATAGCCTGTCTCGTACAGTGCAAGTTGGTAACCGGCAGATTATTTTGAAGCGAACGACACCTCGTAATATGGCAACAGCTGGTCGGGTCAGCGGCTTGGTGATTCAAGCGATACGGCATATGGGTCAAAAAAATGTAGATGATCAGGTCATTGCTCAACTTGACCGGCGTCTTGATGTTCTGGCCAGGCTTCAACTTATGAAAGATATTCGCTACGCGCCCGCCTGGATTGCCGATATATTCCGTGCTCTGGCGGCCGGGGAGGCTGCGTCTGGTGCCGACCGAAGAACAAATGATGGTAGACTTCAAAGATAAAGCCAATCTCATCTGGAAGGTGGACGACCTTCTGTGTGGCGACTACAAACAGTCAGATTACGGCAAGGTCATTTTGCCCATGACTGTTTTTCGGTGGCTGGACTGTGTGCTGGTCTCCACCAAGCAAAAGGTGCTGGACTGCCTGCCCAAGATTGAAAAACTTTCCGACAGCGCCAAGGATGTCACCCTGAACAAGGTAGCCGGGTTTAACTTCCACAACCGCAGCCAATACGATTTTGCCAAGCTCATTGCCGACCCGGACAATATCGCCGCCAACTTGCGCAACTTCATTAATGGCTTTTCCGCCGGGG
>JAYEKE010000040.1:0-17334 GCA_034660915.1 Pseudomonadota bacterium | reverse complement strand
ACCCTGAACAAGGTAGCCGGGTTTAACTTCCACAACCGCAGCCAATACGATTTTGCCAAGCTCATTGCCGACCCGGACAATATCGCCGCCAACTTGCGCAACTTCATTAATGGCTTTTCCGCCGGGGTCCCGGAAATCCTGGAGCATTTCACCCCCCGCGAAGTCAAACCCCATGTCCCGGATGCCTGGATTGATGAGATCAAGATCAAGACCGGCTACGAGATCAGTTTCACCAAGTATTTCTATGAGTTCAATCCCCTGCGGCCACTTGCTGAGATCAAGGCGGACATCCTGAAGCTGGAAGAGGAAACCGTCGAGCTGGAAAAGAAGGTGTTGGCATGAGCGACGAAAAAGCCCTGCAAGCAACTTCGCAAATGCTGATCTACCAGTCCGAGGACGGCCAGACTAGGATCGAGGTCCAGCTTCAGGATGGAACCGTCTGGCTCGCCCAGAAAGACATGGCCGAACTGTTCCAGACCACAGTGCCGAATATAAACCTCCACCTGAAAAATATCTTTGAGGAAGGCGAATTGGACCCTCTGGCAACTATTAAGGATTTCTTAACAGTTCAAAACGAAGGGGGGCGGCAGGTCAAACGAGCAAAGAAATTCTACAGCCTGGATGCTATCATCTCGGTGGGCTACCGGATCAAGTCCCATGTCGCCACCCGTTTCCGGCAATGGGCCACCCGCCATATCAAGGAGTTTATCATCAAGGGTTTTGTCCTGGATGATGAACGGTTGAAAAACCCGGACCAGCCTTTTGACTATTTTGATGAGCTGCTCCGCCGCATCCAGGATATCCGCACTTCGGAGAAGCGGTTCTACCGGAAAATTACCGATATATACGCTACCAGCATTGACTATGACCCGACCCTGGACATCAGCATCAACTTTTTCAAGACCGTCCAGAACAAGATGCATTGGGCCATAACCGGCCAGACCGCCGCCGAGATCATCCACCAGCGGGCCGATCACACCAGGCCCAACATGGGCCTGACATCCTTTTGCGGCTCCAAGGTCCGCAAACAGGACGTGGTGGTGGCCAAGAACTACCTAAACGAGGACGAACTCCTGGCTCTGAACAATCTGGTGGAACAGTACCTGGTCTTTGCCGAGGGACAGGCCATGCGCCACATTTCCATGCATATGGCCGACTGGATCACCAAGCTGGACGGTTTCCTGACCCTGAATGACCGCAACATCCTGGAACATGCCGGCAAGATCTCCCACCAGATGGCCAGGGGACTGGCGGAAAGTGAGTATGACCGCTTTTACCGGAACCGCTTGCAGCTTGAAGCCCGGCTGGCCGACGAGGAAGATTTTGACCAACTGGTCCGGCAACTTGAGGACAAGTCCAAGGAGCGCAAGCCATGAATCCGTATCCGAAATACAAAGATTCCGGGGTGGATATGCCTTTAAGAACTGTTCTTGAGCAAGCTGATTGACCGCATGGACCAGAACCAGGACATCTTTGAAAAGGTACTGGAAGACAAGGCCTTCGGTTCATTGGTCCGGGAATTAATGATGAAGAAGGTCTATAGCAGATTGAATGAGAGTACGTAGCGAGATGCGGTGTAAGTCCTGTGTAGTCATGCTTAGGGTTCTCTCAAAAATAAGTTCGCAGAATTGGCGCTCAGATTTGGGTTTGATTTGTGCGATCCGATTGAGCAAAGCCGCAGGAATAGTGAGCTATTTTGAGGACTTTGTGATTGAGGATCGTGCAAAGACAGCCTGAAGATGAGATGCCAAAATGTGAAGTTATTTTTGAGAGGGCCCTTAGAAAGTGGGGGGAATGTTATCTACTGCTGGCAGAGATGGAAAATCTGGGATAATAATTGAATTATGAACCTTATTCGTGTCTCAGGGCTTCAATGGGATCAAGGCGGGCGGCATTGCGGGCTGGGAAAAAGCCAAAGAAGACGCCGATGGCGGCGGAAAAGCCGAAGGACAGAATGATGATTCCCGGATTGATGACCAGGGGTACCAGCAGTATTTTGGCAAGAATGGCCGAAGCCGTCAGGGCCAGGAGGATGCCGGTGATGCCACCAAGTGACGACAGCATGACTGCCTCAACCAGAAACTGCAGCAGTACTTCACGGGCCAGGGCGCCGATAGCCAATCGGGTGCCGATTTCCCTGGTACGTTCAGTGACCGATACCAGCATGATATTCATGATGCCGATGCCGCCGACCAGCAGACTCACCGCCGCAATGGCACCCAGCAGGGAGGTGAGGACAGACGTGGTTCCGGAAAGTACCTGGGAGATTTCCCGCATATCCCTGATATAGAAGTCATTATCTTCGCCCTCCCGCATACGGCGTCGCTCCCGCATCAGTCGGGCAATATCATTTTTGACCCGATCAATGGAGAATCCATCAAGTACCGAGATATAAACCCGGGTCACATCGGTATTGCCGGCAATTCGCCGTTGGAAGGTGCGGATAGGGATAAGGATGAAATCATCCCGGTCAGTGCCGAATGATGATTCCCCTTTTGAAGCCAGAACCCCGATAACTTTAAAAACCAGCTTTTTGAGCCTGATGGTACTGCCCAGCGGATTTTCAGCGCCAAAAAGCTCTCTTGCTACCGTGCTGCCCAGCAGGCAGACTGATTCCCCGGCCCTGGTTTCCCCCGGGCTGAACCGCCTTCCCCGGTTGACCGGCCAGTCACGGGTGGCGATGAAACCATTGGTGCTGCCGGTAATGGTTGAAGACCAGTTGCGGTTGCCGTAAATGGCCTGGGTGGGGATCATCGCCATGGGGGCTACAGCTTCCACCCCGGAAATTTCTCTTATAATGGCCTCGGCATCCGCCAGCTTGAACAGCTTTGCCGATTCCCTGATGCCGCCGTGGCCGTAGTCCTGGCCGGCCCGCAGCTGCAGAAGATTGGTTCCCAGGCTGGCAATTTGAGCTTTTACCTTGGCGGTGGCGCCGTTGCCCAGGGTTACCATGGTAATGACCGCGGCTACGCCGATGATAATTCCCAGCGAGGTCAAAAACGACCGCATGAGATTGCGGCGGATTTCCCGCAAGGCCAGTACCAGGGCATTCCACAGCATTATGCTTTTTCCTTTCCGGGTGTGTCTTTCACCAGTCCGTCCTTAAAATGAATCTTCCGGGTTGCATAGGTTGCCATTTCAGGTTCATGGGTAACCATAACTATGGTTAAACTGCGTTCCCGGTTAAGGCCTGAGAGCAATTCCATGATTTCAAGGCTGCGTTCAGTATCCAGGTTGCCGGTGGGCTCATCGGCCAGCAGGATATCGGGGTTGCTGACAATGGCCCGGGCAATGGCCACACGCTGCTGCTGGCCGCCGGAGAGTTCCCCCGGGGTATGGGCCTGCCAGTCCTGCAGTCCCACAGCTTCCAATGCTTCCAGGGCGGTTTGGCGTCTCCTGGCTGCCGGAATCTTGCGATAGACCAGCGGTAGTTCGACATTTTCCAGGGCGCTTGTCCGGTTCAGAAGATTATATCCCTGAAAAACAAAGCCCAGGTAATAACGGCGCAGCAGAGCCCGCTGGTTGCGGGTCAGGTCTTCGACGGCAATCCCCTGGAAGAGATAAGTTCCCGAAGTTGGGATATCGAGACAGCCGAGGATGTTGAGGCAGGTGGATTTTCCCGAGCCGCTGGCCCCCATAACCGCAACAAACTCACCGGCGGAAATTGTCAGAGTGATCCCCTTCAGGGCCTGCATTGATGCCTGACCGCTGCCGTAGATCCTGGTAACGTCTTTCATCACGATAAGCGGCTGGCTGAGATCATCTGATTTGTTCATTTCTCTTTGGCTACGATATCGGTAAGCAGCTCCATCCCGGGGACGATATCTCCGGCCAGAACTTCAGTCATCTGTCCATCAGTTACACCAGTGGTAATGATGAGGGGGACGGGTTTCCCCTGGCGCAGGGTCCAGATCCGCCGTTGATTTTTCGTCATCTTATTCCCTTCTTTTTCAGCTGCTGCCGGCCTTTTGCGCTGGGGAAGAAGGGCCCCCAACATGCCGCGATTTTTCTTTTTTATCCTTGGCTGGTTATTTCGCGGTGGAGAAAAGCGCAAAGCCGTATTGGGGATGAGCAGGATGTTTCTCAGCTTTTGCACCACGATATCCGCGGTGGCTGTCATTCCGGGCATGAGAATGAGTTTGGGGTTGTCAACTTTGAGCACCGTTTCATAGGTGACTACTCCCTCGACAGTCTTCGGGGAAAAACGTAGCTCCGCCACCCGGGCCGGAAAAGTTTGCTCTGGGTAGGCGTCAACGCTAAATTCTGCTTCCTGTCCCTCTTTTACCTGCCCCACATCAGCTTCATCGACCGCTACATGCAGTTCCATGTGACTCAGATCTTCGGCAATGGTGAAGAGTACCGGGGTCTGCAGGGAGGCGGCTACGGTCTGCCCGGGTTCCACCCGGCGGTTGAGGATGATACCGCTGATGGGTGAGGTAATGATGGCTTTGGAAAGATTTGTCTGGTTGAATTCCAGCTCTGCCTGGGTTTTGGAAACCTCTGCCAGGGTGCTGGCCTCATCGGCCTTTGCCCTGTCCAGGGCTGCTTCGGCCGCATCCATCTCAACCTGTGAAGGAATCCTGCCACCGCTGGCTTCCCTGGCCTGCTGCAGTTGACCAAGTTTTATGCCGGTCTGCCTGATATCCACCCTGGTTCTTAAAACCCGGGCCCGGGCTGCTGTCAGGGCTGCCTTGGCCTGCAGTACTTGGGCCTGCAGCTTGGAGGTGTCAAGCCGGGTCAGGACCTGCCCCTCCTTCACCTGGTCGTTAAAGTCCACTTCTACCGTTTCTATGGTTCCAGAGACCTCAACCCCCACATCAACCTGGTTGGTAGGCTCAAGGGTGCCGGTGGCAGTTACGGTGATCGTCAGGTTGCCTTTTGCCGCTTTTTGGCTCCGGTAACTGACCGGGGTACGGCTGCCGCGGGTTGCAAGGAAATTGGTTCCAATCAATGTCAGCAGCAGAGCAACAAGAATGACAGTTACGATTTTCAGCCGTTTATTTCGTTTGGCCTGCTGGTTCAATCCCAGTCGATGTTGTATATTGGTTTGTTTTTCTTGCTGGTTCATCCTGATTATCCATATAAGGCCGTCTTAAGTCATCTGACGGCAATAGGTCTCTTTGGTGAAGAGAATCAGCACGGCGCTTAATACCGCCCAGGCCAGCATTAATGAAAAACCAAACCGGTAGGCACCGAAACTGTAAATCTTAATTCCGTTTAACAGCTCTCCATGCCATTGTAAATCCAGAATCAAGCCGATTGCCGGCTGTAAAATCATTGGGCCGGCCATTACCCCCATATTGAGAATTCCGGAAGCCGTACCACCAAGATCAGCAGGGACCGATTCTTTGATGAAGGCAAAACCGATAATCATGCCGCCGGAGGCCAGACCGGCAAATAATATAAGGCCGGTCAACAATGGCAGCGGCAAAGATGGGACAAAAATAATTATGGACCAGACTATTACCAGGGTTATATTGCAAACCACATATAAGGGTTTGCGCAATCCTATGCGGTCAGACAGCCCGCCGCACAGGGGGCCTCCAATCGCCCAGGCTACCAGCATGGCCGAATTAAGCGCTGCCGCCTTGGCTGGTAGAAGTCCGTAATGGGTAGTGAGGAAGGGAACTCCCCAGAGGCCGGAAAAAGACAGAATACAGCCGACAACCCCGCCGGGAATCAAGCATAAAAGCCAGGTGTTGCGATAGCGGAAAATCTTTTTGATGCCGGCAATAATTGAATATTGACTGGTTGTTCCAGCCGTGGTCGGGCTGTAGCTTTGGTAGCCTTTTTCTCCTGGGTCATCTCGGACAAACCACCAGATGGCTATTGCTGCTACCAGGGTGACGAGGGCTGAAACTGTCATTACCGGCCGCCAGCCAACCACATTAACCAGCAAGCGCAAGGGTACACCGGCAAAAACCGCGCCGATAATGCCGCAGAAAAGGGCCATGCCGGAGGCCAGGGCAAACTGGCGCGGTGCAAACCAGTGGCTGGCCAGCTTCAGCAAGCCGACGAAAGCCACGGCTACCGAACCACCGATCAGTAATCGCCCCAGGCTGGCCCAGGCCATGGACGGGGCCAGGCCAAAAATCAGTCCGCCGATGCCGGCTACCAAAGCACCCATGCTGAGTAGTCGACGCGGGCCTAAGCGATCGGCAAGAATGCCGGTGGGGGTCTGCATGGCGACATAGCTGTAGAAATAAAAGGCTGAAAGATTTCCCAGCCCGGCGGCACTGATGGCAAAGTCTTTCATCAATTCACCGGTCATCACTGCGGGCGCCACCCGCTGGTAGAATCCGATCAAATACAATGCCGCTCCCAGTCCCCACATGCTCCAGGCCAGCCGTGCCGGCGGATAGTTATTCTGTTTATTGGTCAAGTGATTTTCCTTTCCGGTACAAGGTACTTTTGTACCTTGACATATTTCCAGCAGTTATTCTTGATCCTTATCCAGTCCTGAATTGAGCGATTAGCTTTTAGCCGTTAGCTATTAGCTCAACTTTCTGACTTGCGTTGCCGGGGACATAATTACCGGATGTTCGGGCTTGGCTCATAGCGGTATTGGCCGCCGAACGAATCACACGATGTGATTCCGGCGGACAATCGGGGACATTGCTTTAGCGGTGTCCTCACAAGCCGGCCATGGACGGCCGGCGAGAATGAGCGAGAGCCATGCCGGAACATCCTTGTAAATTTCTTTCCGCTAAATGCTAAGAGCTAACCGCTAACAGCTCGACTTAGGCCAGTATTACCAGGGCATCAACCACCACCGGGCTGGCCCCGGAGATGATTATCGGATTGATGTCAATCTCTTTTATCTGCTGATGTTCCAGGCCTATGCGGCCAAGATTGATCAGAATATCGGTCAATGTGTCCACTTCCACGGCTTCCAGTCCCCGGACAGCGGCTAAAATTCTATGTCCTCTGATTTCCTGCATCATCTCCAGGGCATCGAACTTCTCAAGGGGAGCGACGCGAAAAGAGATGTCTTTTAATATTTCAGTGAATATGCCTCCGAGTCCGAACATGACACAGGGACCGAACTGTGCATCGCGGGTCAAGCCCGCCATTAGTTCCCGTTTTCCCTGAACCATTTCCTGAACCAGAACAGATGCTTTTCCTGGTTTCATGCTCGCGGAGATATCTTTAAAAGCGGCCAATGCTTCATGGTCATTTCTGATGTCTACGTGGATAAGGTCCTTTTCAGTCTTGTGGGCTATTTCCGCTGAACAGCCTTTTAACACCAGAGGATAGCCGATAGTTGCAGCGACTGCAAGCAGGTTTTCCTCTTTTTCCACCAGTGCTTCCCGGGTTACCGGGATCTGGTAGGCAGCCAGCAGCTGCTTGGCTTCAAATTCAGAGAGTGAAGTATGTCCCTTTTTTATGGCTTCATTGATTATGTTCATCCGTTTCTACCTCGCTGGATTCACGTCTGTTTTTGTCCTTTATTTTTTCCTGAAGAGCCGGGGAAAAGAGGGGCACATCAAGACCGCAGTGATCGGCTTCATCGGCAATGGAGCTGCCGGGGATGACGATGACGGCAAGGTCGACGGGTTTGCCTATTGATGAGATATTGGGATAGGCCTGGAGGCCCAGGACCGTTTTTTCTTTTCGGTGAACAGGATAAATCTTCCCCCGATAACCACCGCTAATGAGCGTTATAAGCTGAGCTGTGCCCATTGTCTGAAGCGAATTGGAACCGCCCAGATAGGCAATGGATTTTGGGTTCATGATGGTTTTTAATGGGTTTTTCTGCATCTGTTTATCCTTGAGATGTCGCTTGTTGGTTGCAACTGTAGAGATCGATATTGTACCAGGTTTGCCAGTGTCTTGGCGGCCTGTTCCGGGGTGGGGTAATTGACCAGGGAGCCGGATTCCTCCAGGTGACGGATGTCTGCATCCCACACACCGGGAGGTGCGAGGATACAACTGATGATCGGCTTGACCGGCCTGGATTCGGTCAGAAATACGGATAATTCCTGCAGGAGATTGGCATTGGCCGAGGCAAACATGATGAGCAGCAGGATGGCGTCTACGTGATGGTCGTTCATTGCCGCCCGGATAATGCCACTTTGTGCCGATGCATCATACCATGCCGGGCCCATGTCTACCGGGTTGATTCTTAAAGCCAGCGGTGGAAGATAGGTGTTGATGTTTTCCTGGGTAGGTGGTTCAAAGTTGACAATCTTTAAGCTGTTGGCTTCACAGATGTCGCAGGCTGCCAGTGCCGGTCCTGCCTGGCCTGATAAAACCGCCACTCCATTGCCGGTGGGGATTTTGGCAAGGGCAAGAGCTTTGCCCGTATCCAGCAGAGACTGGGCGCTGTTCAGGGCCAAAATGCCGGCCTGGTTGAATGCTCCCCGATAGATTTCAGGCTTTCCGGCCATGGAACCGGTATGGGATTTGGCTGCCTGATTGCTCTTTTCCGCGCTTCCGGTTTTATAAATGATGACCGGCTTTTTATGATTGTGCTTTTTGACCGCGTCTATAAATCGCTTCGGATTATCGATTCCTTCCATATAGAGCATAATGACACGGGTATCGGCATCGTCCATGAGGTAATCAATTATTTCAGCAAAATCCACATTGAGCCGGTTTCCCAAGCCAATGATCTTGCTGAGCTCGACATCCGCCCGCATGGCCAGAAAGCCGAGGAGGTGGGCTATACCACCACTCTGGCTGGCCAGTGCGAGGTTTCCTTTTTTAAGCCGGAAAAATTCCGGGGTGAATGAAGCATTCAGCCGGGCGTGAAAGTTAATCATGCCGAAGGTGTTGGGGCCGATGACCGGGATATCGGCGGCGTTGGCAATGGCGGCGATTTTTCCATGAAGGTTTGTGCCCGCTGGATCATCGATTTCCTTGAAACCTGCGGTAATCAGGACGATGCCTTTTACGGCTTTTTTTGCACATTCGCTAAAAATACCAGGCACCAGCTTGGCCGGCAAAACCACGATAGCCAGATCGATTGTGCCATCGTAATCAATAATGGAAGGGTAGGTATTTCGGCTCATAATTTCCCGGGCGCCCGGATTGATAGGAATGATCCGGCCTGCAAATCCTCCTTGGGTCAGGCTTTTCATGACATGAAATCCGAGCTTGGCGGGATTATCCGAAGCGCCGATGATCGCGACGGAAGAGGGATTGAAAAGAACGTCTAGATTTTTCCACATGTTATTATTCATGTCTGGTTTTCCCCCTATGGAATGAATTGTCAATAGAGTTGGTTTTCAAGGGATTTTGAAAGTTGTTATGAATCTATCAATAGTGATGCCTTTTGAGAAAATCAAGCACATGGCGGACATATGCTTTCGGTTGATGCTCATAGGTGTTATGGCCGCATTTCGGGAGTACCGCCAGCTCGCCAGCGGCAAGATGGCGATAAAAGTCCACCCCCTGTTCCACTTCGAAGAGAAAGCTCCGATCAGGATAGAGCACCAGGGACGGACAGATTACGTTTGGTAATGTCGGACGCAGGTCAAAGATATCTTTGCCATAGGCGCCGCCGTACTTTCTGAATTGATTGTAAAATGGTTCGGCGTGATCTTTGCCATGCCAGCTGATCAATTTTTCCCGCAAGGCAGGTTCTAATTCATTGAAAGAGTGGGGGAATTTATCGGCATTGAAAACAGACATTGGTACCTTGCTGTAGCACAGGGTACTTGAGGTGACAACAGTTTTTACCCGGTCCGGAAATTGAACCGTATAGTCTATCGCTATAACTCCTCCTTCGCACTGGCCGATGAGATGAAAAGAAGTGATGGAGAGAAAATTCATGAGGTGATCCAATTCCGCGATGCTTTCGGAACGGAAGGTATCGCTCACATACAATTTCTTGAAATCATCTCCTCCATCTGATTTCCCATAGCCACGCCGGTCATAAATGATGATCTGGTAACCATTATCCACCAATGGCTGGTAGATATCTTTCCATATTTTTGTGCAGCCAAAACCATGGTGCAGCAGGACAATGGGATCACCATCACCATGTATTTCATAATAAATTTCTCTGCCATATATGTCAGTAAAAGGCATTATTTGTCTTTCCTTTTTTGTTTTTAGATCACTTCCAAATGATTTAATGCTAACTAATTGATTTTATTTCCCTTCATCTATAACTTCTTTTTTTCGATAAACTGTACCTTGGAAGACGGCAATGAGCTCATCTTTTTCATTGGTAATATTTATCTGATAGGTGGCGAGTTTTGAATTTTTTGCTACTTCCATGGCCTCAGCGGTCAATATGCCATCCTTAGCTGATTTTACATATGAAATGTTGGCATTGATCCCCAGGGCAAGAGTGCCGTGAGAGTTTGATGCAACCGCAAAAGCAAAGTCGGCCAGAGAAAAGATAGCACCTCCATGAACCATATTGACCCCGTTAAGATGGTGATCCTTGATTTTTAAGCGAACTTTTGCTTTTCCCTCAGCTGCTTCCATTAATTCAATCCCTATATATTTGGCAAATTGGTCCTTTTTTTGAAAGAATTCTTTTATGTTTTTCATTATAACCTTTTCCCCATTCGATCGTGCTCGATTTTTTATTTGTGTAGATGATTTATCCGATGCCGGTAATGGTCCTCATAGAAAACGCAAAGCCGAAAAATTTGGCTAAGATTAAGGCCGTCCAGTCAATGATGGCATCAGAACCGAAAAGTACTCGATCGGTATGACTTTCGATGAAGTTTTTATACTCAGCAGGATGTTTTTACATGAAAGGCAGTACGGCAACTATGACTTAAACAGCGTCCAATATACCTTGCCGTCTTTTCCTTTGAAGCCACGCAAGAGTTCCATGTGTCTGAGGATGGCAAAATTTCGCTGCAGTTCGCGGGGGGTAATATCCAGCAGTTCGGCCAGGAGATCGGGTAATATTGCTTTCCTGGTTTCAATAACTTTCAGCATCTTTTCTTGGATCGGAAGTAAATGAACCTCGGTTTTTCTACTTTCCTGTTTTGCCGAGTGAACCGCCCAGGGGTCGCAAGGTTTCAGCGGTGAGACGCTATCCATGTAGCAGTCCTCACAAAGTCGTTGACTGCCATATTCAATCAGCTCATCATTATTACATTCCAGCTGGCATTTATCGCATTTCATCATGGTTTTTCTTCACCCCCGGTTTTCAAACCTGTTTTTTGTCCAGCAGCTGCAGTCGGGTCAAAAGCAGTCCAGCCGCCGCCAAGAGCCTTGTAGAGACGAATCAGGTTGGTGGTTACCACCCCGCTGCTTTGGGCCAGTTCATCCTGGAAGGAAAGCAGGGAACGCTGGGCATCAAGGACATCGTTGAAATCCACCAGGCCCGCCTGGTACTGGTCCCTGGCCAGCAGGTCAGCTCGTTTAGCCGCGGCAGTAGCTTTATCGAGTGATTTCCGCCGTTGCTGTTCTTTGGCATAAGCTACCAGAGCATTTTCCACTTCTTCCTGGGCTTGAAGCACGCTAGCTTCATAGTTGATCAGGGCCTGTTCCTGGCGGGCGTTCTGTACCTCGATATTCCGGCGGATGGCGCCGGCATCAAAAATATTCCAGGAGACGCCGGGGCCAAAACTATGGCTGCGGCTGGCCCATTGCCAGAAGTTGCCGGAGGAAATTGATTCCAACCCGATGGTGCCGTTTAAACGAAATTTCGGATAGAGATCCGCGGTAGCTACCCCGATGCGGGCTGTGGCGGCAGCCAGATCACGCTCGGCCCGGCGGACATCCGGCCGGTGACGAAGGGTTTCGGCCGGGATGCCGACAGCTACTGATACCGGGATTGCCGGGATAGATTTTTCCTCAGCCAGTTCCGGATGCACGGCCCCGGGTTTTTTGCCCAGCAGGACTGCCAGCCGATTTTTGGCTGCTTCCAGGCCGGTCTGCAAGCCAGGGATCTGGGAGCGGGAATGTTCAAGATTGTAAAGGGATTGTTCCAGGGCCAGTTCATCAATGAGTCCTGCCTGTCGGAGGGAAAAATTTAATTTATAGGTTTCCTCTTGAACGGCGATATTTCCTTTTGTTGCCGCCAGTCGGGCCTGATAGGTCCGTGCGTCTACGTAGTTCAGTGCCACTTCAGCCAGCAGGCTGACCAAAACGTCGTGCAGATCTTCCTCGCTGCTTTCCATTTCAGCCTGCGCGGCTTCGATGCCCCTTCGGATTCCCCCGAAAATATCCAGTTCCCAACCGGCGTCAAAGCCGGCCGTATACAATTTATTTTCATGTCCCAGACCATTGTTTTCACTGCTGCGATGGTCAGTTATGGAACCGACAGCATCGATGCCGGGGAAAAGTCTCGCTTTGCTGATTCCCCGCAGAGCTCGGGCTTCACGGATTCTGGCCCGGGCATTTTTAAGCTCCAGGTTTCCCTGGACCGCCCGTTTTTCGAGGCTTTCAAGCTGGGGGTCACCCAATATCCTCCACCATTGTGACAGGGCTTCAGGGGTCATTTGAGTGTCGGAAAGCCCGCCTTCCATCGTAGTGTGCCATGCCTTTGGGGCATCGGGCTTGACCCGGGTATAGTCGGGACCCACCGCGAAACAGCCGCTGAGAAATAAGGTAATAATCAGGGCCGGCAGGACGGATCGGTAAAAACTTTTTTTATTGATGGGCAATTTTTGGTGAAAGTGTTCGAAAGCTGGATATTTCATGGTAATTTAATCCTACATCACTGTTGTCCGATAACCTTTTTTAGTTACGGAAACCTGAAAGGTTTGGTAATTTAGCGTCCTCTCTTTTTACCTGTTCTCCAGGCATTTCCTTTTTCCCGGGCCTGCTGAAAGATATAGTAGAGGACCGGGATCATGAAAATACCAAGCGTGGCAGAGGCGAGCATGCCGGAAAAAACCGTGGTGCCTATGGCCCGGCGACTGCCGGCACCGGCACCGGTGGCGATCACCATGGGGGAGACCCCCAGAATAAAGGTAAAGGCGGTCATCAGTACTGGCCGAAAACGGATTTGTGCTCCCTCAATGGCCGCTTTATAAGTGGATAATCCCTGTTCCCGCCTATCTTTGGAAAATTCGACGATGAGGATGGCGTTTTTGGCTGCCAGCCCTACCAGTAGTACCAGTCCGATCTGGGCATAGATACTCAGTGGCAGGTGGGTTATCCATAGGCCGAATAATGCTCCCAATGTCGCTACCGGGATTGAAAAGATGATGGACAGGGGGATATTCCAGCTTTCATATTGTCCCACCAGGAAAAGGTAGCCAAAGAGCAGGGCCAGGACAAAAAGTATTGCTACCTGCCCGCCGGCGGTTCGTTCCTGCAGGGACATGGATGACCAGTCATAACTGAAACCCGGCGGCAATATTCTGGCCGCCAGATGTTCCATGGCCGCCATGGCCTGACCTGATGCAAAGCCGGGTGCGGCTTTGCCGTTAAACCTTGCACTGGCATACTGGTTATAACGTTTGACGCTCTGTGGTCCGAGGATCATGGACAGGGTTGCCAGGCTGGTCATCGGCACCATGTTTCCATCATCACTGCGGATGTAGAGCCGCTTAATGTCAGCAAGGGCGTCGCGATAGGAGGCGTCAGCCTGCACTTTGACCTGATAGGTATGGCCGTGCAGGTTGAAGTCATTTACATAAATTGAACCCAACTGAGCCTGCAAGGTGGAAAATATGCGACTGACCGGTATTTGCAGATATTCTGCCCGGGTGCGGTTGATGTTGACGAATATCTGCGGAGTATTGGCCGTATAGGTGGAAAAGACCCGGGTCAGGGCTGGATCCTGGTTGGCGGCGATCATCAGCGCCATGGTTACCCCGGAAAGTTCCTGGGGACTTTGACCCTCCAGGGCCAGCAGGCGGAAATCAAAGCCGCTGGTACTTCCCAGGCCCCTGATGGGCGGCGGGGCAAAGGCAAAACTGTTGGCCGTGGAGATCCCTGCCAGTTTTCTCTGGACTTGACCAGTGATAGCTTCCAGCTGCAGATTAGGCAGTCGGCGCTGGTCCCAGGGGGTGAGGATAATGACGCCTAAGCCGACATTGTCAGCATCACCACTGAGGATGCTGTAACCACTGACTCCAATAACGTCCTTTATGCCGCCCATCTTTTTGAGCTCTCCCGTGATTTTTTCCATAACCTGGTTGGTTCGTCCCAGGGAGGAAGCTTCCGGGAGTTGCACGTCTATGAAAAAATATCCCTGGTCTTCCTGGGGCAGGAAACTGGTGGGGCGGGTGGAAAAGAGATACCAGGTGCTGCCGATAACAGTGATAAAAAGCAGTAAACTAATTACCAGATGACGAAGCAGAAAAGCGGTGCCGATTATATAAGCATTGCGGAATTTTTCCAGAGCTTGATTAAACCAGAACAGGGGGCCATGGCGAGCAATCCTTGGTTTCCGCAGCAGAACGGCGCACATGGCCGGGCTCAGGGTGAGAGCACAAATGGTTGATATCAGCACTGCGGTGCAGATGGTGACCGAAAACTGTTTGTAAAGTTTGCCGGTAATTCCGGGCATGAATCCAACCGGCACGAAGACGGCCAGCAGGACCAGGGTGGTGGCAATGATTGGACCGGTAACCTGACCCATGGACCGGATGGCAGCCTCTTTTGGTTGGAGGTTTTCGTCCTGTATGAGCCGGCAGACATTTTCCACCACGACGATGGCATCATCGACAACGATGCCGATGGCCATGATCAGGGCAAAAAGGGAAAGGGTGTTGGCATTGTATCCTAAAGCCAGCAGCACCGCGAAGGTGCCGATGAGCGAAACCGGGATGGTAACCGTGGGTACCAGGGTGGCCCGCCAGTCCTGGAGAAAGACATAGTTTACCAGCAGCACCAGCAGGAAAGTGATGCCTAAGGTCCACTCTATTTCATGAATGGCGGCTGAGACATATTTGGTAGTATCAAGTATAATTTGATACTGTATGTCTTCCGGCATCCGTTTTTTCAGGCGCTCAAGTTCATCCCTGACCTGTTCCATGGTATTCAGGGCATTGGCACCAGTAGAGCGATAAACGGCAATGGTTGCTGCCGGACTGCCATTTAAAGTGGACTGGTGGCTGTAGGATTTGGCGGCCAGTTCCACTCTGGCTATATCACGAACCCGCACCAGCCCGCCTTGAATATTGCGGCGGATAACAATATTTTTATAATCTTCAATATCGTTCAGTCGGCCCTTGGCCCGCAGGGTATATTGAACCTGTTGGCCGGCAGTTGTCGGCTCCCTGCCGATTGAGCCAACCGCTGCCTGGATATTCTGCTGGCGGATAGCGTTGATTACATCATCAGCGGTCATCTTCAGAGCGGTCAGCCTTTCCGGATTCATCCAGATGCGGATGCTGTATTCTTTTTCGCCAAAGATATAGACGTCGCTGACCCCCCGCAGGCGAACCAGGGCATCCTTGACGTTGTCACTGACATAGTTGCTCAAAAAAAGCATATCACGGCTTTTGCCGGGGGAATAAAAACTGATAGCCGCCATCATATCGCTGGAACGCCGACGCACATTTATTCCCTGGTTTACTACTTCCCGGGGCAGCTTGGGAATAGCCAGTTGGACCCGATTCTGCAGGTTTACCTGGTCAATGTCAGGGTTGGTCCCCACCGCGAAAGTAACCCTGAGGGAGTAGACACCGGAATTGGAACAGCTTGATGACATGTAGAGCATATCTTCAACGCCGTTTACCTCCTTTTCAATCGGAGCGGCTACCGTATCGGCCAGCACCTGGGCACTGGCCCCGGGATAGACGGCACTGACCCTGATCTCCGGCGGGGTGATCTGCGGATACTGGGCTACCGGGATATTGAACAGGGCTATCAACCCGGCGATAGTAATGACAATTGAAACTACTGCTGCCAAACGGGGCCGGTTGATGAAAATCCGTGAGAACATCTCTTATTGCTCCTTGGTTCCGGCCGCTGGTTTGTCGGTGTCGATCCGCACGATCTGACCCGGTTTGACTTTCTGGATTCCCTGGATGATAACTTTCTCACCCGTCTTCAGCCCGGATAAAACCGACCATTTGGTAGCAGTTGCCCTGCCGGTGGTGATCAAACGTTTTGAGACTTTGTTTTGGTTGTCCACCACCAATACCGAGTGACCCTGCTGGTCAATGATAACCGCGGCCTGGGGAACAACAGGCAGAATATTCGGCTGTTTCCTGCTGATCAGGGCGGTTACATACTGACCCGGCAACAGCAGCTCTTCATGATTGTTAAACCGGGCCCAGACCGAGATAGTACCGGTGTTGATATCCACCTGGTTGTCAACAAAATCAACCCGGCCGTTTTCCTGGTAAGTCTCTCCATTTCCCAGCCGGATGTGTGGCTGCAGCAGGGGATTCCCATTGTTTTTTTTTGCGTCATGCAGGGCTGTCTGGATTGCCGGCAGATCGTTTTCACTGACGGGATAGACGACCCGGATGGGATCAAGCTGAACGATGCGGGCCAGGGGACCGGAGGAAAGATTTACCAGGTTTCCTTTGGTGTAGGCAGTGCGGCCGATGCGCCCGCTGATCGGCGCCTTGATGAGAGTATAATCCAGGTCGAGTTCAGCCCTGACCAGGTTGGCTTTTGTTTCCTCCAGTTCTGCTTTTGCCTGCAACTCTTCGGCGATGGCATTATCCATGTCGGTGGCCCGTATACTTTCAGGCCGGGCAGCCCGCAGGCGCTGAAGCTGCTGGCTGTTTTTTTGCAGGATGGCCTCGGCCCGGGCAACCTGTGCCCTGCAGACATTGACTTTGGCCTTGTAGTGTGCCGGCTCAATAATATACAGCCCATCACCGGCCGTGACTCTGTCTCCTTCCTTGAATTTTACCTGTTCGATGAATCCTTCCACCCGGGCGCGAAGGTCAACCTGCTGGATTGCTTCCACATGCCCTACGTATTCCGTCGGTGGATTGACGTTTTCCTCGCTGATAACCGCAACCTTAACCAGGGGCGGTGGCCCGGCTTTGCGGCCGGAAGGGTCGGCAAACAGGGGCGAGGCAAAAAAAGTAAGGAAAAGTATCAGAGTAAGGGACAGGAAGTAATGACCCCTGGTGCCGGCGGTATGGTTTGCCCGCCATCGTTGAAATAATTGTCCAAAAGGAATAGGGAATATTTCAATTTGGCGAAAACTGGAACTGGTTATCCTGATCATAGTCTTAGCGCTCCAAGAGTTTGATGAAAAATATTTGACAATTTCAAGGAAATAACTTAAACATCCATTTAAGATAGAGATATTAGATAGATAACTTAGATAATTATGTCAAGGAAAAAGAGAGGGATCCGAGGCGATGGTGCAGAGGAAAGATGGCATAGAAAAACGCCGGCGAATTTTAACCGCGGCCTGCCGGGTTTTCGCGGAAAAGGGCTACCATGCCGCCAGTGTGGCGGATATCTGCCGGCGGGCCGGGGCCAATGTGGCGG
>JAYEKE010000039.1 GCA_034660915.1 Pseudomonadota bacterium | reverse complement strand
CAAACGAGGGGAGTTCGTTGCCATCTGGGGTCCGTCAGGCTCCGGGAAATCAACCCTGTGCAACCTGATTAGCGCTCTTGATCAACCAACCACGGGAAAAGTATTTCTTAATGGCCAGGATATCGCCCTCATGTCCGATGATCAGCAATCAGACCATCGAAATCATTCCGTCGGCTTCATCTTTCAGGATTTTAATCTCATCCCGGTATTCAGTTCCCTGGAAAACGTCATGCTTCCCCTGGTATTACGGGGGGAAGAAGAAACATCCTGTCGTAACCAGGCCCTGGAAATGCTGGCGGCTGTCGGCCTGGATTCTCAGGCACAACGCCTGCCGGATAAGCTCTCCGGCGGCCAGCAACAGCGGGTGGCCATCGCCAGGGCCCTGGTAACCGGTCCACCGCTGGTGGTTGCCGACGAACCGACGGCAAATCTTGATTCTGAAAATGCCGGCCACATTATCACCCTCATGCAACGGTTAAACCAGTCCATGGGTACCGCTTTCATCTTTTCCACTCACGACCAGAACCTTTTACACCGGGTAAAAAGGCGCATTCAACTTCATGACGGCCACATCATTGAGGATATCATTGATGTATAGTTATCAAAAAAATACATAGATTGGACATAATGTTTCCCTGGCTAAAACTCGCCTATCGCAACCTGCTTAAGAACAGACGTCGCTCACTCTTTACCCTGGGAGCGATCGCTTTCGGTTTTGCCGCCATTAATCTCCTGGGCGGCTTCAGCAACTATATTTTTAATGCTTTGGAAGACGGCTATGTCTACGCCCGCGGCAACGGCCATCTTTCTATCTTTAAAAAGGATTTCCATCGCGAAGGTCAACTTAAGCCGGCAGACTACCTGCTCAATAAAAAGGAGTTGGAGGAAATTTCCGCTCTCTGCCACCGGGATCCCCGCATCAGCATCATCACGCCCCAGCTGAATATTTCCGGCCTGCTCAGCAATGGAAAAATCTCCACCATTATGATGGCTGAGGGCAGAGACCCGGATGACATGAGAGCCATTCGCCATTTAGGACATGGCTTCACCAGCAAATTAAAATTATTTCGCGGCCATGAACTCAGCGATGAACCCATCTACCAGGTCGGGGTCGCCAAAGGCCTGGCCGGCAACTTCAACCTGAAAATCGGGGATAATGTGGTGGTCATGACCACCACCGCCGACGGCTTCATGAACGCCTTCGATGCCGATATTGTGCAGACCATTGATGCCCCCCTGGAGATACTTGACAACCTGCTGGTATCGATGCCGCTGCGCTTTACCCGGGAACTCTTTGATACCAGGGGGGCTGATCGCCTCAACCTGCTGCTGAAAAATGCCAGGATGGCCTATCCGCTGAAAAAACATCTGGAGCAGCAATTGGCCGCCAGGGGCTTAAACGTCGAAATCTATACCTGGGATCAGCTGCGGCCCTCCTATTTGAAGATCCGCAACATGTTTAATGTCATTTTCACCTTTGTATTTATCATCGTTCTGACCATTGTTGCTTTAAGCGTGGTCAATACCATCAGCATGGCGGTGCTGGAACGTACCCGGGAAATCGGGACCTTACGGGCTTTAGGCTTAAAACGATCCGGGGTAGTCAGGATATTTTCAATTGAAGGAACTCTTTTAGCCGCTGCCGGCTCTTTTGGCGGCTTCTTCCTCACCCTGCTGGGCTGGGCGGCGGTAATCATCCTGCAGCCCAGCTGGACCCCACCCACCATCCCCAAGGAAGTACCCCTGGAGATCCACCTGGTTCCCTGGCTGATGGTCGTAAGTTGTCTGGCAATGATTGGACTGGCGGCGCTGGCGGCAATAATTCCGGCCCGGCGGGCGGCGGGTTTACGGGTTATTGAGGCATTACGACATATATAGGATGCGGTAATGACAAAGATAAACAAGTGCTTCTTCCTCTGCCAGGCGGGAGGATTTCTTCTCCTGTTATTGGTCTGGCAAAACAGTGCGACAGCAGCACTCTCGCCAAAAGCAATTTTAGAGCAATGTGATCACGCCCGGGGCAATATTTCAGGCGTTACCTGGGATCTGAAGGTGGAAGCCGGAGAAGGGGTGAAAATCAGTCATCGCCATCTTCGTGTACGATCACGAAGCTATAATGTCATTGCCGAAACCCTGTCACCGGCACGACGCCGGGGACAGATGCTGATCCTGCTGAACGGCAACATGTGGTTTTACAAGCCCGGCTTGAGCAAACCCATCCCGGTTTCCAAACGGCAAAAGCTGCTGGGGCTGGCCAACAACGGCGATATCGCCTCCACCAACTATGCCCAGAATTATACGGTTCTGCAGCAGGACAAGGACAAGATAGAGGATGAACCCTGTTTTGTTTTCACCCTGCAGGCCAAAACCAGCAAGGCCACCTATAAGTTCATCAAATACTGGGTCAGCAGCCGGCGGCTGGTCGGCATCAAGGCGGAATTTTATACCGCCCGGGGGACAAAATTACTCAAATCAGCCAGGATGGAATACAAAAATCAGGTTACGGCCAACGGGGGGAAACAACAACCATTTATCTCGCGGATGATCATCCATGATGAATTAATGTCCGCCAATACCACGGTGCTCAACTTTTCGCGCCCGTCGCTCACCCCCATCCCGGCAGCGGCATTTAACCTGAACCTGTTGCAAAGATGAGCGAAAGGATCCCATGAAGTGGCGTTTCACCCTGGTGCTGCTCGTTTTGTTGGGTGCTTTTGTATTCTCCCGGCCTTTTCGGCTTCTCGCCGCTCCGGTTGCCGGCAAAAGTGAGAATGCCGTCGCTGCCGCTGTCCTTTGGGAGGCCATTGACTTCAGGCTGGCCAGCCTCAATTTCTTCCAGTTTCAGCAACCGGCAAAATCCGACATCAACCCCAACAACAATCTCCAGATCAGCCACCAGGAGATTGCCGCTTTTCTGCGGCCGGATTTTCGGGCAACCTTCCCCAAACTGACCTTATGTTTTAAACCCCGGTTTGAATTGCAGCACAATCATTGGCACGACGGCCCAAAAAAAGGCCGATCAAAAACTGATGCCGATCTTTTTATCCATGAATACGTTCTCAGTCTGCCCGTCAGTGAAAGCATTCTGCTCTCCTATGGGCGCGAAGACCTGCAATGGGGTCCTGCATTCCTGCTATCACCATCGAACCCATTTTTCAGCTACAACGGCCGGAATCAACCGAAAAAAGAAGTACGCAGTGCCGATTATGCCAAACTGATCTGGAGTCCAAACCTGGAATGGTCAGGGTCCATCATTATCAACACCGACCAGGGACGGAAAAAATTGCTGACGGATTTCAACCAAACCTACGCCGCCAAGCTGGATTACCTGGCCGAAAAAGCCTACTTCAGCCTGATTGCTTCCTACCAGGAACACACTCAAAGCATGCGTTTGGGCGGTTTTCTAAGCTGGAACCTCAGTGACTCAACCATAATATATGGTGAGGCAAGTGTTTCTGACGAAGAGGTGGAAATTCTTACCGGCGCCTCTTACACCTTTCCTGGCGGCAGCACTATTTCAGCTGAATATTTTTATAACGGCAATGGCCACCGCCATGGATCATTAGTACCGAAGCTGTTGACCCTTGATGAATATGAAGCCCGAGAAAGCCTCTTTCGCCAACATTATGTTCTTCTCCAGTACTATGATCATGACCTCCTGTCCCGCTGGAACATCCTGCTCCGCAACACCATCAACCTGGATGACCGGTCCTTTTCCCTCCTTATCCATGGGGAATACAACCTGGGCGACCACTGCCAACTGTTTGCCACCGGGACCCTCAACCATGGTGACCGGCAGAGCGAACTGGCCGGCATCATTGACTCAAGCCTTATGATCGGCCTCGAATTAACTTATTAAATCAACTTTCTGAGGTAAATATACGGGTAACTATTCAGCATTATATTTTTTTCACCACAGAGGCCACTGGGTTCACAGAGAAAAACATTAAAGTGCTTGCCTCTGTGAACTCTGTGTTCTCCAGTGCGCGTCAGCGAACGGGTGGTTCGTAGTGTTTTTGTTGTAATTCATTATAAAAAGAGCTTTGTGGCTCCGTGAGAGTATTTTTTAGTTTTTTGAAACTCGTAGCCGAATACTTACACTTCCTGAGTTGTATATCTTTGCAATCACAAGAGATCTATTGGATTAAAAAGTTGATCATGAATCCCAAATAAAGAAAGCCCCGGGATATGATCCAGGGGCTTTCATGTGAATGGTTTGCTCAAGTAGTCGGACGTTGCCGTTATCTCTCGCTGTAGCCGTAGCTGCCATTGCAGGCACCGGTAAAGGTTACTACCCCGGTTTTTCCCGTGCTGCTGCTGGTAAAAGAAATGGTCCCGGCGGTGGGATAATTGGCGCAGGCGTTCTGGTCCAAGGTAACATTATTCATCGAGAGCGTATAGGGCCCTGCGGCACCAGGGGCATTCGTATTGATAACCGCGCCGGTTGCCGAGGTGGTTAATGACATATTAAGATTCACCGGTCCGGCAGCGGTCTGCAGGTTGGTGGTCACCGTGACACTGTCACCCCCGGTGCTGACAATATCGACATAACCGCTGTTGATCGTATAAGCACCATTCGTAACGTTGGTAAAGGTTAACCTGATGGTCCCGGCATTTTCGGTTAGCTCTGACAAATTCAAGTCATCCATGGTTCCGGAAATTTGCATGGACCCGGACAGCTGCTGGCCGCTGATGGACAGGTTGGTGATGTTTATCTGGCCGGAAACATTTGATTGATCGCCGGCACCTTTAGCCAGTAAAAGCTTACCCGATATCTGGCCGTTGGCAAACGGCGCTCCATTCTTCATCACATTATTAAAGCTTGCTGAAAAATCAGCCCCCATTCCCTGATCACCAAAAACCACGTTTGAGATCACAATCTGAGCACTGCCACTCATGACGCTGCCGGATTCCATCCGATAACCGGAACCAAAGTCTGCGTTGATGGTGATAGGCGAGGGAATCGGAGCACCATTTAAAATGCCTATTAAATCCAACTCTGGACTGATAGTAACTACCTGTTCTTCCTCAAATATCTCCGAAAGTTCCGTCAGACCGCCGGAAAATCCCGAGGTAATGCCAAAGATAAGGTCGATATTCTGCTTAATCTCGTCTCTCATGGCCGTGTCGGTGACCGTTGACGAACCACCACCGCCACCGATGACCAACGGCGTCACCCATAAACGAAATGAATCCAATCGTCCTGCCGGGGTCATAAGAAAATAAAAATTATAGGTGCCGGGAATGCCGGACATATCAATATCAGGTAATATCCGGGTATTAAGGCCACCGGTGGTGTTGGCCCGCCATTTTACCAGGCCATCAGTAGAAAGCGGATGGATACCGTTGGCAGCATCAAAAAGGTAGATTTCCGCACCAATTTGAATCCCCACGTACAAATCAGCCGAGTACAACAGGCCGCTGATGCCGGCGGTCAGGGACATGATATTCCCGCCGCCGGCCGCCGGACCGAAACCGAAAGGATTCGCCGAGGCGGGGACAATGCTGGTAACCGGGGATACCGCCGGAGTGGTAATAATCGCCGCCTCCTGCCCGTTGGGCAGCGGCATGGCGTTGCCGGGAGGAAAATCGGTAACTTCATAGGAAGAAGCACAGACGTTGTCAAAGCGGGCATGGAGACCGGTTCCCCCGGCAAACAGCCTTAGAGTATCGATAACATTATATGCACCCCAGGAGAAATCTCCGGTAAGCTTGTAAGTGGTATCCTGACCGTTGACCCGAAAAATCACCCCGTCAGCCACCATGCTGAGACCGATGGAGTTTACGGTACCGGAAAAATCAAGGTGAGGAAGCGGGATAACCCATTCTCTGCTATCAAAGTCATACACCTTAAATTTCAGCATCCCGTAGTTAGGATAATAGTAACAAAGAACCCCGTTGGTAGTATATTCACCACTATCACCATTAACGACAAATAACACATCGCCACTGGTACGGATGCGAACCCCCACCCGGTCATGGTCATCTGTAGAGCTGACAATATCAACATCAACATCCACCGAAAAAAAATCAGACGGCCAAAATCCCATTGAAGCATAGGTGGAAATATCCCCGATACCCTGAACATCAAGCATCCCGTCATGGATCGACCAATAAGTAGCATCATTCACAGTCCAGCCACTACCGGAAGAAAAATCACCCGATGACAGCATTTCACAGGCCGCAAATCCGCTGGAAACAGTGACAAAACCACCGATAAAAATAAACAGGAAGAACAGAAATGACCATTTCTTCAAACGGGATGACAGGTTATTAGTTGACATGATCAACTCCTTCCTTCAAGTTTTAACATTGAAAACATGCTTCTATCCAGCACACTTCTCTCACTACGACCATCAGAAAACATAGACCCTTCGCCTCACCGGGCGAAGGGTCTCCCAATATCATATCAATCTGTTATCATCATCCTTGCCACTATTGCAACATAAAGTAGGTGGACCAGAAATAGTAATGACTGAAATCGGTTTCTCCGGTTGGGGTGACGGCAATATACAAATTATACAGCCCCGTCGGCAGCAGCGCCAGAGGGATATCCCCGTACAATGATTCGTTGATATCAGCAAAACTGGCATTGGTCTTCCAGCGGGGAAGTTCCGTCAAGGTCGACGATAATTTTAATTCATTACTGCCATTAATCAGATACAGCGCGCCTGAAAACTCGAGGGCGAGATAGATATCCACTCCGGCTGAAAATGGCGGCAGACCCACCTGAAGATTCAAATTCCCCGTCATCAGATCGCCGACCGCAAAGGGTTTGCAATCGGCTGGATCAGACTGGAGAAGCGGATTTTCCACCGGCGGATAGCTCCAGGCTTCCTGGCCTGCCGGCACCGGCAGAGCAAAAACCGGAATTCCCAGGGCGGTGAACTGGGCCTCCACCGACTTGTCACCATCCATCACCAGAGGACAGGCGCCGCTGCCGGTACAATCACCGGACCATTCACCGAAAGATGAAGTGTAACTCACGCCATCAATAGGGGTAGCGGTTAAAGCAACCGCCGTGCCTTCAATAAAGTTATGGCTGCAGACCTTATCTCCAGTTAGTGAACCGTTCGTACAATCAAGGCCGGCCGGGGAGCTGACCACGGAACCCGAGCCATGGATAGTCACCGTCAGGGTGTGGCTGGGCAAAAGGGGATACACCGGGAAGGGATATACCGGCAGAAAACCGCCGGTGACAATAATCCACGGAGCGTCGAAATAGAGCCCCTGAGCGCCGGCATAGGAGAAAACCACCCCACCGCCGGGGGCGCTGGCCCCGGGAGAATAAACGATTCTGGGAGCGGTATCTTCAGGCCAGGACTGGACATCCTCATCGCTGAACACCTGCGGCTCTCTCCAGGAAGGATCCCCGGTGGAGGCATACATCCAGACGGCCTGCCGCACCGGAGTGGCATTTGGATCATCCTTGATATAGACCATATTGACATACGGATTACCCGGGGCCTTATAGAATTTTACATCGGCGATATATTCATCGATGCCATCATCGGCATCCACCGCACTGGGCGCGCTCCAGGTGACGCCGCCATCAGTACTGTAAGCGTTCATCAGGTCAATTTCATGGGCACCCCGGTCCCGGTTGTACAAAATCCAGACACCGGAATCATCGACATTTGCCGCCGCCACCCGGGGATCGTAGTCGGCTATGCTATTATTGCTGATTCTCTCGCTTTTATCCCAAACACCGCTGGATGAGGGAAAGCGAAAATACTTGATTTCTTCAGTGGAACCATATTGTTCTGTACCGAAGACCCAGTGAATATGGTTGCCGCCGCTCCCGGGACCATAGGCCAGGCTCTGGGGAGCAGATCCAGCATAGGCTGTCCAGTTAATCCGATCTTTCCAGGTCAAACCGTTATCATCGGAATAACGGACGATCTGCCTCGATGCCCCGGTGATTCCGGTGCGCCAGCCGACATAGATCCGGCCGCTATCCACGTCAAGGGTTGCCGAGAAGCTGCCTTCCACTATCGGTGCCTCACTGACGCGGCTTCCCCCTGGCTGCCCGCCAGTGGATGAACACCGCCACCGATTCAGAGAACCAGCACTATCCACCCAGAACACCTGTACCCGTCCATCATTGTAGATGACCTTGAGACGCTTTAAATCCGAGCGGGCGGTGGTTCCCTGGTACGGGTGGGTGCCAAAACTTGCTATCTCAGACCAGTTAATTCCATGATCCGTAGAAGAATAGAGCCGGATGACGTCTTCCCCGCTGGCCTGGAAAGCCACAAACATCGATCCCGTAGCCAGGTCGTAATCAACATCGAAGGTATTGATCTGGCCGGAATAGATCTGGACGTCAGTCCCCCAGCCAAAACCAGAAGCAACTGACAGCAGAAAAACGGCGACCACAGTCAACAAACTAACAGCAATCTTTCTCATGGGATACCTCCTGAAATAATAGTTGGCAATGGTTGATATGGGGATAAAGTAACACCCTGTTTTATAAATTGTCAATGGAAAAAAGAAAGGGGGTGGCATCGATATCCACCCCCGGACTGGTTAAGCGTAACACCCTAAAGAAATACGCGTTGATTTACTAACGCCACCAACGGCGACGGGCGACGCCCAGCAGCCCCAACCCGGAAAAGAGGAACCACAGGGAAGGGGGAAGGGGAACAGGAGAACATGTCACTCCGAGGGTCTTGAACGAACGATAACGGTCGGGAATGGAGCTGTAATTAACGTGATCCTCACCAAGAAAACCGGCCAGCGCCGCGACCACGGCAGCGACTCTTTCATTTCCATAGCGAGCAGTACCTGAGAAATTTCCCCAGGGATCCAGCGACAACCCCTGGCCGGCAAAAAAGTTGCCGTCATTTAACGCCCCAAACAATGAAGTTCCTCCGGCAGCCGTATCCGGAGAATGGGTGTACAACCCGGGATTTGATCCCGGCTTATATCGTTCGATAGAAGCAAAAAGCCCGGACCAATTAACATTCCCGGAGGCATCCAGGGCAGCCATGCCAGTCGGTTCAGGCTGAAAAAGATAGGTACTCGCCATTGCCGGAGCGACCAGGCCAAAAACAAGTATTACCATTATAAATACCATTGCTTTCATCCTGTTCATAACACCCTCCCATACACCATTAATGATTCTTAATGAGAGTATACATCATTTCAAAATAAAATCAATAGGCCGAAAGTATTAATTTTAAAAAAATTTCCCGGCAGGATAAGGATTTCGACCATACTTTAGTATGAAAAGAATTACGAGCTCGTTATTCGGTAAATAACTCGACTTTCTGACTTGTTCTAAAGCGGGCTGTGCCCGCAAACCAAATTAAGGTGTCAGGATGTTCCGGCATGGCTCGCGCTCATTCTCGCCGGCAGTCAAATTCAACCCGATACTGACCAAAGACATATTGCCCCTCGTCGCTCCCAAGATAGGCAGACAAGGCCTCCAGGGTCTTAAAGTCAGCGGCTTCGGCGGGAACCGATAAAAAATAAATCTCCCACGTTTCCTGATATCCCGGGAGCAGGGCGCAAATATCCTCTGTGGCAAAATAATTTCCATTTTCAACCGGGGTGAATTCTTTGGTCAAAAAATTTTCGTGATTGTCACCGCGGACAAAATAAGCATCGCCGGGAAACGCGATCACCGCGTAATTTCTAGTCTCCTCGCTCAAGGGAAAATCAACTTCGAGCGCCAGCCCATCGCCGGCTGAAATCCGGCCGTCAGCCGCGTCTCCCCCCAGGCTCACCGGGACAACGGCAATTTCACCATCATTGTAATCAAGCACTTCCCGGCGCGGCTCAAGGGAACAAGTTCCCGCATACCAGAAGGCATCAATGCTGCTGCAACTGGCTGGACTTTCACAGCCCGCGAGGTTATCCTGCCGACAGCCAAAATCCGCCGGTAATTGCACCAATCCACTCCCATAGACATTGTCTTTTCCCGCCGTTCCCAAATCCAGCGCATTGGCTTCAAGATACTGCTTGACCTGCAGAGGGGTAAACTCGGGATACCGTTGCCTTACCAAAGCACAGATCCCGGCCACATGCGGAGCGGCGGCAGAGGTGCCATAAAAAGAATGGAAATAGGATGCTGTACTCACCCCTACGGGGGCAACCAGATCAGGTTTCAGCAGGTCACCGGCCGGTCCCTGGGAGCTATAACCTTCAATAACCGCTTCCGGAGATGAAGAAGTCAGACTAACCGCGCCGACAGTAATAACATCGGAATTTGATGCCGGACAATTCAGGTTAACGGTACCATAAGGATCGGAATATTCCAGGGCGGGAAACTGTTCATGGCCTACCAGCAAGACAAGATTTTCACCGTAATCATAAGGAGCAGCATATTCATTTACCTTGAGATAATATTCTCTACCCGATTGTACCTTGAATTTACAGGCTTCAATGCCGAAGGGAAACTGAGCCTGATCCAACCATGATCTATCAATTTCATTTCCATATTGATCAAAAATATATAAATCATAATCATTATAATGTTCAGCCTCCCCATCCCAGAGCAGCAAGACATAGACATCCTCATCGGCATAACCGGTTGTATCGATTTTATTGCGATTATCAAGCAGAGAAAAATTCAGATAACCATTCTGATCCCCATCAATGAATGGGCCACTCCATTTTTTCCGGGCATCATTACCGGCCGCCTGTGACCAGGCAACTCCATGAGCAACGATATCGCTGATGGTGGTGTTCCATTGTTGTTCCACCTGATCTATAAAGTCAATCAAGGAACTCGTACCGATCGAACTGTTATCATCACCCCATAACGCCAAATAGGTCAGTTTACAAAATATTTTCAGATTCAGGCCAATGGAACTGCTGATGACTTCCACCCCTTGTAATTGCAACCATTTAACCGCGTTGTAAAAGTCCACATCAATATCGTCAACATTCACCAGGAAAAGCTCGGCTTCGGGAGCGAGGTCATGGACAATTTCAGCACAGGCCGTTCCGTGTTTTGAGGAATAGAAACTATCACCGTTTTGCTTGATTTGCACCGTTGCCGGCAGGACGGTTCCCAGCAGCGCGGCATAGCCGAAAAAACCGGCATCGATAATTCCCACCTTAATCCCCCGGCCGGTAAACCCGCCGGCCTGCCAGTCCCCGGCACCAAAATCCCGCGGACTAGTGCTCATAACGTCATGAATTTTCGGCTTTGTCGGTTTTTTAATCAGCTTTATCCGTGACCAGACCGCCAGCCCCTGGATTTTTCCCGGGGGAATCCATACCTGGACATTGTTAAAGGCGTGATTGCCAACCCGACCTCCAAGCCGTTCAACCTTTGTCTTAAGCTCCCGCAAAGTGCTTTCACCTAAAGGTTCCAGATAGTTGGCATCAATAACAACAATAACCTTGGTCAGGATTTCATTTTCCGCAAGCTCTGGTGACTCATTGACACCATGATTTGCCAATAATTGATTTTGCTGGGTTTGAGAAATTTCCTTTTTTAATAAGGGGCCTATTTTCTGCTCCGCGGGCAACACACTATTTTCTGCCAGGACACTGCCAATAAAACAAAAGGAGAGTAAGAGCATAAGCGAAACAATTCTCGCGAACATGGCATTCTTTTGTTTTTCCATAAGAGATTATTTCTCCTTACATTAAGCGATTAGCTTTTAGCAGTTAGCTATTAGCTCAATAATTACAAGATTTTTAATATCACCCACCGTAAATATTCGACTTTGTCTATAGATTGACAAATTTTTATTATTTCTCACAGAGACACAGAGTCACAGAGGGCAAATGACTGGGGTTCTCTGTGACTTTGTGCCTCTGTGAGAGTATTTTTATCTTTTCTGAAAACGTAGTCGAATGTTTACCACCCACCTTCACCAGTTGGTGTTGTTACTAATCATCGTAAAGCCCTGATTTTTAAAATCTAATTGCTAATGGCTAACCGCTAATAGCTCAGCTTAGGTTCTCCTTACATCAAATTTCTGACTTGCATTGTCAGGGATAGCGTCCCGGAACATCCCTGGAGATTTGTTTCACCCCGGCCCGTCGGCAGACAGGTGTTTTTGAGCAATCCAGCCACGATTAAAAAGCTTGCAATATGCCCGCAAGTTGTGGCATTTTCCGGGTAATTCTTTTTACCAGATGAGCCCAGAGACGAAGCAAACGATGAAATTCCTGATCCCCACTCCCAAAAAGCGAAAACTTTTTTTCCTCTGTGGTGATCTGGTTATTTTCACCCTCGCCCTTTACCTGGCCTTCAATCTCAGGTTTGAGTTCAGTCTGCCACAAATTTATCGACATCAATTTCTCAAGTTCCTGCCCTTTTTTATAGCCATAAAATTAATCGCTTTTTCTTTATTCAAGCTCTATGACATCACCTGGCGTTTCGTCAGTTTAAACGAAATATGGAATATATGCAAGGCAGCATTTCTGGCTTTTATTGTCTGTAGCACTATTCTTTTTTTCGGCCGCCAGCACCAATTCTTTATCCCTTTTCCCCGCAGCATCTTGTTAATGGATTTCTTTCTCACCCTGGTTTTCTCAGTCCTGGTGCGGGGCAGCAAAAGAATCTATCTGGAAAAGATTATCCCACGGGCTAAACCCTCTGCAGCCCGCAAAGCCGTTATCATCGGTGCTGGACGGGCAGGGGAACAGATCGCCCGGGATTTGCACCGCCGTATCCGGGAACTTCCCTATCAGCCAGTGGCTTTTCTTGATGATGACCAGCGCAAAATCGGCAGTCTGATTCACGGAATCAGGGTGGAAGGTGATTTAAACAGCATTTACCGACTGGTGCCGAAAAAAAAGATTACGGTGGCGATTATCGCCATTTCTTCAGCTAACGCCAGCACTTTGAGAAGAATTGTCAAACTGCTTAAAAGCGCCGGGATCGATGATATCAGGGTACTATCCAGTATTATTGACAGCTCACAGGCCATTGAACTGACCCTGGGAGATTTACGGAACCTGCAGATTGAAGATTTACTTGGTCGCGATGTGGTTGCCATCGACTACCAGATGATCGGCACTTACCTGCAGAATAAGCGGGTTTTGATTACCGGAGCCGCTGGTTCCATTGGCAGTGAAATAACCCGTCAAGTTCTCAGCTTTCAGCCGTCCCACTTGATCCTGCTGGAGATAGATGAAACTGAATTATATAATCTTGACAACAACCTCGGTATAAACCAGCAAACTCAAGTAACCTCCGTGGTTGGCGATATCCGTGACCAGGTAAAGATGCAACGACTTTTCGCCCGTTATCAACCGGAAGTTATCTTTCACGCCGCCGCCTGCAAACAGGTGCCGATCATGGAAAATAACGCCGATGAAGCGGTAAACAGCAATGTCATCGGAACCTATAACATCGCTTTTCAGGCTCATAAAAATGGAGCGGAAAAATTTATCCTCATATCCACTGACAAGGCGGTTAATCCAACTTCGGTCATGGGCGCAACCAAAAGAATCGCCGAATATCTCTGCACCGGTTTCAACCAGGAGGCGGGAAAAACTCAGTTTCTGGCTGTACGCTTCGGCAATGTTCTGGGTAGCCGGGGGGGAGTTTTGGAACTCTTTCTGGAACAATTAAAAAATGGCCGGCCGTTAACAGTTACCCACCCGGAGATGAAACGCTATTTCATGACCATTCCTGAGGCCGTTTCCCTGGTACTACAATCGGTCACCCTGGCCAAGGGGGGGGAGGTTTTTGTTCTCGACATGGGAGAGCCATTATCCATTGTCACCCTGGCAGAGGAGGTTATTCGCCTGAACGGGATGGAGCCCTATACTGATATCGATATCGAGTTTATCGGTGTTCGTCCGGGAGAGAAACTGTTCGAAGAATTGCTGACTGCCGAGGAAGGTACCCGGACCACCTGTCATCGGAAGATTTTTACCGCCAATATAAGCACCGTTTACAATTACCAACAAATTAACGAAATCGTGCGACGCTGCCGCAAGCTGACGCAACAGACAAACCTGGATAACGAACAGGTTAAAAAGTTCCTGCACCAGTACGTCAAAACCTACGCCGGCGTTGAAACGGTTAATTTTGTTAAAGCCCAGCGCCGAACCCTAACCCAGGTAAACAGCAATAAAACGGCATAAAGCATTACTGCTAAACCGCCAAGAGCCAGTGGCAGATGGCGATATAGCAATGCGGTTAAAAAACCTGATAACATCACCCCCCCTTCCCCTAAACTGACCTGCCGGTGACTGAAACCTGCCGCCACCAGGAGCTGATACAGATGCCGGCGGTGCGGACGATACCACTGTTCACCCCGCCAGATCCGGATTGCCAGAGTCATGGCGCCGTCAACAATAAAATTGGCGAAAATTAACAGAAAAGCCACCCACATCGACCAGTCTCCCCCCGGCATCAAAGCCACTAAGGCAGGGAAAGAAAACCCGAGAGCCGTGCTGCCGACATCTCCCATGAAGATTTTTGCCCGTCCCCGCCAGGGGAAATTCCACAGCAGAAAACCCAGACAGCACCCAGCCGGAACATAAAAAAACCGCGCCTGCTCCCCGGCAAGGACCCAGGCGAGAAATATTCCCCCTGCCAAACCTTCCAGCCCCGCCAGACCGTCTATCCCATCCATAAAATTATAAAGGTTGATCATGCTGACGATAAGCGCAAAGGAAAAGAGATAAAAAAGAACTGATCCTCCGGTAAAGAATAACCCACCGATGCTCACCAATGCCGCCGCCAGCAAATGAACCACAAAACGCCTGGAAATCGCCAATTCCCGCCAATCGTCCAACAGGCTGACCGCGGCAAGAAATAACAGGCCGCCGGCAAAAAAGATCATGGCCGGAGAACCGCCAATCTTCAGGATCAAGAACAACAAAACCAGAACGATGGCAATTCCACCGCCAGTGGGAGTCGGCTGTTCATGACTGCTGCGCTCGTTAGGGACATCAAGCCATCGCCGCCAGGTGGCAAACCACCAGATCAAACCCACTCCCAAAGCAGTAAAAAAGACCGCAAAAAGGAAATTCAGCACTGAAACCTCCGGGGCTGGTAGGCAAAATCCCGGACAGCCGTCCGGAAATCAAACGATAAATCTTCATTCATCCGCTGTACCATCGCCGGAGACACGCCCAAACGAGGTCTGCACAAACGGGCGAGCCGAACTAAAGATAAAAACAAAACCGGCGGCAGAGAAATAATTCTTTCCTGTTTTCCGAGACCCTGAAAAATCCTGCTGACCATTTGCCGGTATGTCAACGTTTCACCACCCCCAAGATTGTAGATGTTATTATATGTCTGCTGATTATCAAGCACGGCCATAACCGCCGCCGCTAAATCATCAGCGTGAACCGGCTGCCGCAGGCCGGTAGCCGGACCGGCAACCGGGAAAAAACCAAAACGCCGGATAAACGACCGGATAAAGGCGATATTTTTATCCCGCCGGCCATCATAGATCAAGGTCGGACGAAAAATCGTCCAGGGAATTTTATCGGCACAGAGAGTTGTTACGTCATCTTCTCCCGCAGCCAAACAGGCAGCCAGCTTCCGCTCTTCAATTTCCTGGGAGTGAAGTTTAACCAAACGACTGGTTGAGCTGAAAGCCACCAGACGTGACAGCAATACTCCCGCAGCCAGCAACTCCTGAAGAAAATCGGGCAACAACCAGATGGGTGCCAGATGGATAAAAACAAAGGGTTCTGTCTCTGTAGCCAGAAGTTTGACCACGGCAAGTCTCTCTGCTTTACGATCCAGATCAACCGGCAGGAAGGTAATATTGGCTTCATTCACGTAGCGACGATGCCTTCCCAGCACGAACAAAGCAAAAGAACTTTTTAACAATCGCGGGATCAAGGAATGGGCAACAAGACTGCCTGAACCGGTGATAATGATTTTTGGCTTATTATTCATGTAAGAAATCCCTGAATTAAGCGATTAGCTTTTAGCAGTTAGCCATTAGTATCTTACTCCTGAAAACCTGCGCCTGCGGTCCGTACTGGTTTGCACGTTTGCTTCGCCGTGCTTCGCGGGGGGACACTCTTGACTATCGCTCGCCCAGTGGAGGAACAGCTTGAATTTGCTTTTAACGCGAAACTCAAGAATGTCCCCAATCCCGGTGACCCCGATTCCAATTTCCCCCGCCCTCCCTTAGTTAAATCAATAAATCAACAACGTCCCCTTTTGCGTTTAGCTACATACTGCTTTTCCTCTTTTTTTTTCGTGTTTTTCGTGGTGAAATCTTTACCTTTTTTCTTCGTGTTCTCTGTGTCCTCTAGTGAGCGCAGCGAACGGGTGGTTTATATTTTTTTTCACTTTCCCTCCTTCCTTCGCCTGCGTCAGGTACCGTTTTGCACGTTTGCTTCGCCGTGCTTCGCGGGGGGACACTCTTGACTATCGCTCGCCCAGTGGAGGAACAGCTTGAATTTGCTTTTAACGCGAAACTCAAGAATGTCCCCAATCCCGGTGACCCCGCTTCCAATTTCCCCCGCCCTCCCTTAGTTAAATCAATAAATCAACAACGTCCCTTTTTGCCCCTTTTTGCCTTCCAAAGGTACAAAGTCACAGAGAACCCCTGTCATTTGCCCTCTGTGACTCCGCTTGAAAACGACCTGTCAACAGATATTTTGGAACTCCCAAGGCAAAATGGATCCAGATGGCTGTGGTTACCAACAGATAAAGAGGCAAACCGTAGCGCCGCCGGTGAAATTTGTGGTAAAATCGTCCCATGCCACAATGTTTATACCAGGATATCCGCAGCGGCATGGTCTGGCTGCAGCTTCCCTGATAATGAATGATTTTAACATCAGGAATAAAAAATATTTTCCATCCTGACAAGCTGATTCTTTTACATAAATCAAGATCTTCACAGTGGAGAAAATAACCCTCGTCAAAACTTCCAATTTCCTCAATGACCGCCCGCCGGGCAAACATAAATGAACCGGAGATTGCTTCCACTTCCACCGGTTCAATCGGCAAAGGGCTTTCCGACAGATTAAAACTAAACTTCGAAGAAGGTCGCCACCTGGAAAACAAGTCACCTAAAGTATTGCCGGGTGTCGGAATCAGACGGCGGCAGCCTCGCTGCTCACTGCCATCGGGATTGGTAACCAGACAGGTAGCCATACCAACATCCTGGTTATTTTCCATAAAAACCAGCAGGCGCTCTGCCACCCCTTCGCTAAGCTGACAGTCGGGATTCAGAAAAAGGAGGTAACGACTCTCGGACAGCACCTGTTCAAGGGCTATATTGTTGGCCCGGGAAAAACCTAAGTTCCGCCGGTTTTCAAGCAGCAACAACCGCTGATCGGAAGAAAATTGCTGACGCGCTTTAATCAGGCTATCATCAGTGGAAGCGTTGTCAACCACGATAACTTGTTCCACAACAGGAGATAATAAAACCGTCTCCAGACAGTCTGCCAGTAGATTTCCGGCATTATAATTTACGATAATAACGGTCAGCAAAATATCACCTAAAATGAGCGATTTTTGAGCTAATAAGCCACCGGCGACTTCGGACTGTTTAAATCGCTTAACTTGAGTATCAGAACCTGTTCATTGAGATCTTCTACATAAATAATTTCAGGGGGGTTAACAATTTTTCCGATGTAAAATCTGTCCGGGACGCAAAGTTCCGCGGTCGACCTCAACCCATACCCGACGTCCGGGATGGGCGCCCACAAGTAATTTTCCCTCATCATCAAGAATCATGGTAATTGTAACCGCAAAATCCCTCTCCGCAGGATCCATCACCAGCAACTTATCACCAACTGCAATTTGATCTTTCACTGCCAATGATATTGGCCCCGCCGTACTTTTCTCACCCAATTTTTCCTCTAATACCAGCGCCACATACTGATAATTCCTGATATATGAACTGTCTGAAACATTCTGGATTTCCAGCCCGGAAGAACCATCAATAAATCCCTGAGTATAGCCACGATGGCTGACCCGGGTCAATTCATTTTTCAGCCGTTCCATTTCTTCCCGGCTGACCTCACCATCTTCACCAGCCAGGAGATCCAGCAGCCGGCGATACACCCGGGTGACCACGGCCACATAGTAGGAACTTTTCATCCGACCCTCTATTTTAACCGAAGAAACGCCGGCAGCCCTCAAGGCCGGTAGATGTTCCAACAGGCACAGATCACGGGAATTAAACAAATAGGTACCCCGCTGATCTTCCTCTATGGGGAAATAATCACCCGGCCGGGTTTCTTCCATGACGGCATAACTCCAACGGCAGGGCTGGGCGCAATCTCCCCGGTTGGCTGATCGACCGGTCAAGGCGCTACTTAAGAGACAGCGGCCGGAGTAGGCCATGCACATAGCCCCATGCACAAAGACTTCCAGTTCCATTGCCGGAATTGCCCGGTGAATTATAGCAATATCTTCGAGAGAGAGTTCACGGGCCAGATTAACCCGTTTGATTCCCAGACGATGCCAGAATAAAGCGGCCTGTTGATTGGTGGTATTGGCCTGGGTGCTGAGGTGCAGAGGAATTTCCGGCAACAGTTCACGGCAGAGGTTGATAGTTCCCGGATCACTGACGATCAGGGCATCGGGGGAATGGGAGCGCAGGGAAAAAAGAAACGCGGAAAGCGATTCCAGCTCCCGGGGATGGATATAACAGTTAACCGTCAGGTAGGATTTAACCCGGTGGTCCCGGCAATAGGAAACAACCTCCGGCAATTGCCCGGTAGTGAAATTACCCGCATGGCGTCGAAGACCAAAATCAGGACCGCCAAAATATACCGCGTCTGCACCATAAGCAACGGCAACTTTCAGTTTCTCCCAATTACCGGCGGGTGACAGAAGCTCAACCTCAGCCATTCTCCTTCAGGCTCTTTCCATGCTGA